>NZ_JBNOYB010000051.1:0-23367 GCF_050312375.1 Schaalia sp. | reverse complement strand
GTTGTGGCGCTCGGCGCCTGCAGGGCGCCCGATCCGGCGCCCTGGCGGGGCGTTGCGGCGGCGCCGGCCCTCCTCGAGCGCATCGGCGCGGGGCTGGCCCCCCGCGCGGTGTGGACCGCCCTCGGCGCGAAGCGGGATGCGCGCATCGTCGAACTGGTCGCCGCGGCCGCCCATGCCGAACGAGGCGTCCTCCTCGTCCTTCCCACCTCGGCCCAGGCGCGGGCGACGGCCGAGCTCCTCACTCGAGACCTCGACGCCGAGGTCCGCCTCATCGACTCCGAATCGACCCCGGCCCACCGGTACCGCGTCCACCTCGAAGCCATGAGGGGCCTCACCCGCATCGTCGTCGGCACGCGCTCGGCCGTGTGGACGCCTCTGGCGAACCTCGGTCTCATCATCGTCTGGGACGACGGCGATGATCGTCTGAGGGAGCAGCGCGCACCCAGGTGCGACGCCCTCGACGTGGCCGTTGCCAGGTCCCACATCGAAGGATGCGCGCTCGTCGCCGCGGCCTACTCGCGCTCCGTGAAGGCCCAGCGCCTCGTGGAGACGGGCTGGGCGGTGAGCCTCGTCGAGGGTGTTGAGGCGAGGCGCGGGCTCTCGCCGGTGGTGCGCGTCGCCGACGAGGCCGACGCCGAGGCCCAGGGGCCGGCCGGGGCGATGCGGATCTCACCCTGGGCGCTGCGGACGATCCGTGAGGGGCTCGCATCGGGGCCGGTGCTCGTCCACGTCGGGGCCTCCGGGTACGTGCCCGTCGTCTCCTGCGACAGATGCCGCGCGATCGCCCATTGCCCGCACTGCTCAGGACCGGTGTCCAAGACCTCCGACTCGCGCTTCGCATGCGCATGGTGCTCGCGGCCCATGGCCGACTGGCGCTGCCCGAGATGCGCGGGCACCCGGCTGCGCCATACGCGCGTGGGTTCGGAGCGCACCGCCGAGGAGATCGCCCGGGCCATGCCCACGGCATCGGTCCTCGCTTCGTCTTCGACGCATGCGATCACGCGGAGAATCCCCGCGGACCCGCAGGTCGTGATCGCCACCGCCGGTGCGGAGCCCGAAGCGAGCGGCGGTTATGCGGCTCTGGTGATCCTCGACGCCCGGGCGATCGCGGGACGGGCCGAGCTCTGGGCACCGGAGGAGGCGATGCGCCGCTGGTTCAACGCCCTCGCCCTCGTCCGGCCGGGCGCTCCCGCCCTCGTAGCCTCCTCCTTGGAGACCTCGATGGCCCAGGCCCTGATCCGTTTCGACCCGGTGGACTACGCTCAACGCCTCCTCGACGAGCGCACGGCGCTGGGCTACTTCCCCGCGAAGACGCTCATCGCCATCGACGGGCCCGGCCCGGACGTCGCGGCGGTGGCGCAGGCCGCGCAGGCCGAGGTGATCGGCACGATCCCGCTCGGATCCGACGATGAGCAGGCGCCGAGGGCGAGGGCGCTCGTCCGCTGCGATCACGCGGACTCCGCGAAGGTCTTCGCGAATATCTGGGCCGTCATGCAGCACCGCTCCTCCAAGCGCCTGCCGCCCCTTCGCCTCACCGTGAATCCGCCCGAGCTCTTCTGAGGGCGAGGCCGCCGCACGGGTAGACTGGTGCGGTGCGCATAGTCTTCGCGGGTACGCCCGCCCCTGCAGTCCCGGTCCTGCGCGGCCTCATCGAATCGGATCATGAGGTCGTCGCCGTCTTGACCCGCCCTCCGGCGAGGAAGGGACGGGGGCGCGCCCTGTCGCCCTCACCCGTCGGGGAGGTCGCGGCGGCAGCGGGCCTGGATGTCATCGAGGCCTCGAACTTCAAGGACGCCGAGATCCGGGACAGGGTGCGCCGCCTCGAAGCGGACTTGGGAGTGGTCGTCGCCTACGGCGCCCTCATCCCCGCCGAGGTGCTCGAGATGCCCGCCCACGGGTGGATCAATCTCCACTTCTCCGATCTTCCCCAGTATCGCGGCGCCGCGCCGGTGCAGTGGGCGATCCTGAACGGCGAGACCCGCACCGCCTCCTCGGTGTTCCAACTGGAGGCGGGATTGGATTCGGGCCCGGTGTTCTCGCGCCTTCCGGTCGAGATCGGCCATGAGACGGCGGGGCAACTGCTCGATCGCATGGCCGAGCTGGGCGTCGGCCAGATCCTCGAGGTCGTCGACGCCATCGGGGCCGGGAGCGCGGTGGCCGTCCCCCAGGACGAGGGCGGTGATCTCGTCCACGCCCGACGGCTCAGCGTGCAGGACGGGTTCATCGATTTCCTCTCATCGGCCGCCGAGGTCGATCGGCGGATCCGGGCGCTGTCGCCCAACCCGGGTGCATGGACCGTCCTGCCCGACGGCAAGCGCCTCAAGCTCGGTGCGGTGACGGTGAGCGATGAGGACGGTCTTGAACCGGGGGCCGTGGAGGCGGGGAAGCGGTGCGTGAGGGTCGGCTGCGCCCGCGGCTCGGTTGAGCTGGGCGAGGTCGCCCCTGCCGGCAAGGGGTGGATGGAGGCGAGCGCATGGGCTCGCGGGGCCCGCCTCGACCCGCTCGCGAGGCTCGGCCGAGGGGAGGGGTCCTGATGGCGACCCATCGTTACAAGGACGGCTACAGGGCGCTGTCGAAGGTCGACGGCGCTCGGCGCATCGCCTTCGACGTCCTCATGCAGGTGTATTCCGAAGACGCCTACGCCAATCTCGCGCTCGCGAAGGCCCTGCGGCGCGCCCGCGCGGATGAGCGCCTCGACTCACGCGATGCTGGGCTGGCGTCCGAGCTGGTCAACGGTACTTTGCGGGCCCAGGGGCGCCTCGACTGGGCGCTGTCGCGCCACCTGTCGCGGCCGATGGACGAGCTCGATCTCGAAGTCCGGGTCCTGCTTCGCATGGGCGCGCATCAGATCCTGGACATGCGCGTCCCCGACCATGCGGCGGTCTCGACGACGGTCGACATCGCCCGCCACGTCCTCACCGACGGCCCGACGCGCATGGTGAACGCCGTGCTCCGCTCGCTCACGCGGATGGCGCCCGGAGAACTCGAGGAGGCGCTCGGGGGGATCGCGGACCCGATCGAACACGCGGCGATCGCTCATTCCCATCCCGCATGGATGGTCCGCGAATTCAGCAGGGCGCTCACCGCTCACGGCTATCCGAGCGATGAACTCGAGCCGCTGCTGGCGGGCGACAACGAACCCCCGCTCGTGACCCTCGTCGCCCGGCCCGGCCTCATAGAGGCGGATGAACTCGCCGATGAGGCGGCCGATGTCCTCGGGACCCGGGTCGCGCCGGGCTCCTTCAGCGAGTACGCCGTCCACATCGAGCACGGGGATCCCGCCGCCCTCACCGCGATCCGCACGGGACTCGCAGGGGTCCAGGACGAGGGCTCCCAGCTCGCCGCGATCCTGCTCGCGGGAGCCGGGCTCACAGGCCCCGATGCCTCCTGGCTCGACCTGTGCGCCGGTCCCGGGGGCAAGGCGAGCCTCCTCGCCGCATTGGCCGCCCCCAGGGGCGCGGCGCTCACGGCGAACGAGGTGCACCCGCACCGGGCGCGCCTGGTCGAGCGCGCCTGCCGCGCCTTCGACAACGTCGACGTCGTCTCCGCCGACGGAAGGAGCTTCGGCGGGCCGAAGACGCTGTGGCCGCTCGCCTCCTTCGACCGGATCATGGTCGACGCCCCCTGCACCGGCATGGGTTCGATGCGCAGGCGCCCGGAGTCCCGATGGCGCCGCAAGCCGGAGGACCTTCAGGATCTCCTTCCCCTCCAGGCGGCACTGGCCGCGCGGGGCGCCGAGCTCTTGCGACCCGGGGGAGTGCTCGCTTACGTCACCTGTTCGCCCCAGGTCGATGAGACCCTCGGGCAGGTGGAGCGCCTTCTCGACAGGGGCGACCTCGAGCTGCTCGACGCGGTGGCACTGGCGGAGTCGCTCGTTCCCGAGTCGCTCGGAGTTCCCGAGGGCGCAGGGGCGGTCGCCGCTTCGAAGGGGCGGGTGCTTCAGCTCTGGGAGCACCGGATGGGCACCGATCTCATGTTCATCTCCCTCTTCAGACGTCGATGAGCGGCCTTGGGAGGGGCCGGACCCGATAGCATGGGTGCATGAACGCGACGATCTCACCTTCGATCCTCAACTGCGATATCGGCGACCTGCGCGGGGAGCTCGAGAAGATCTCCGGGGCGGACGTCGCCCACGTCGACGTGATGGACAACCACTTCGTGCCGAACCTGTCGTGGGGGCTGCCGGTCGTCGAAGCGGTCGTCGGCTCGGGCATCCTCCCCGTCGATGCGCACCTCATGATCGAGGACCCCGATCGCTGGGCGCCGCTGTACGCGGAGGCGGGATGCGCCTCGGTGACCTTCCACGCGGAGGCCGCGCACGCGCCGCTCCGCCTGGCCCGGGAACTGCACCGCATCGGCTCCAAGGTGGGGCTCGGCCTCAAGCCCGCGACCGATATCGCGCCCTTCGTCGACATCCTCTCCGAGTTCGACATGATCCTCGTGATGACGGTCGAACCGGGATTCGGCGGTCAGTCCTTCATCGAGTCGATGCTGCCGAAGGTGCGCCGCACCCGGGAGGCGGCGCGCGCCGCGGGACTGGAGCTGTCCATTCAGGTCGACGGCGGCGTGTCGAGGGCGACGATCGAGCGGGCGGCCGAGGCCGGCGCGGACAATTTCGTGGCGGGATCGGCGGTCTTCAAGGCCGAGGACGCCTACGCCGAGGTCGAGGTCCTTCGCGCCCTGGCGAACGCGCACATGCACTGAGCCCCCGGTGCGGCGCGCCGTACGTGAGAAGCGGTTCGCCCTCAGTCGTGCGCAGTGGCATGATAGGAGCGGCTCCGGGGTCGGTGAAAGTCCGAGCCGGCGGTGACAGTCCGCGACCCATCTGCCAGCAGATGGTTGAATCGGTGGAATTCCGATACCGACGGTGAAAGTCCGGATGGGAGGAGCATAGGGGTGCGCATCGGCGCACCCGTGCCGTGCGCACCCCGGTGCCGGAAGGACCGCTGTGGCACGCAGACATCGCCCGACGCGTCGCGCGAGCGTCATTGCGCCCATTGCGCTCCTCGTCTTCGCACTCCTCGCATGGTGGGCGACGACGAGTCTTTCCGGCATCGAAGCGTGGCGCCTGCCGAGTCCCGGCGGCACCTGGGCGCGCCTGGTCACAATGGCCTCGTCCGCCTCGCTGTGGTCGAAGACCGCGGTGACGGCCGGCGAAGCGCTATCGGGTTCGCTGCTCGGCGCACTCGTCGCCCTTCCCCTCGCGTACCTCATCTACCGTTCGCCCCTCGTATCGGCGGCGGTCGAGCCCTTCCTCGGTGCCACTCAAGCGCTTCCGGCGATCGCCCTCGCGCCGCTCCTCGTTCTGTGGATTGGCTACGGGCCCGCTTCGATCACGGTGCTCTGCGCGCTCATCGTCTTCTTCCCGATCCTCGTCTCGACGTCCGTCGGCCTTCGTCATCTCGACCCGGAGATCCTCGAAGCCGCGGAGCTCGACGGCGCCTCGGGTCTGACGATGGTGTTCGGCATCGAGTTCCCGCTCGCCGCCCCCTCGATCCTCGGCGGTATCCGTAATGGCTTCACCCTGTCGGTTACCGGTGCGGTCGTCGGCGAGATGGTGATGGGCGGGGCGGGCCTCGGCCAGGTCCTCACGCAGGCCCGGGCCGCGGTCGACACGGCGGGGATGTTCGTGATCATCGGGATCCTGTGCCTGCTCGCGACGATCGTGTACGTCGTGATCTACCGGATCGAGCGCTCGCACAAGTACACCCTCGCTCAGTGAAGGAACCCTCATGATGCCGTCCATTCCCCGTCTCGCCGCCCTCGCGGCGTGCTCCGCCCTCGTGCTTGCGGCCTGCGGCGGGCAGACGACGCCGGACGCCGCGCAGTCCGCGGCCGCCGGTGCGGACCCCCTGGTCCTCGGGCTCACCTACATCCCCAATGTTCAGTTCTCGCCCGCGTACGTCGCCGCAGACGACGGCCTCTTCGCCGACCAAGGAATCGATGTGACCCTGCGTCATCACGGCGGCGATGAGGGCCTCTTCACCGCCCTCGTCGCAGGAGACGAGGACGTCGTCATCGCCTCGGGCGATGAGGCGGTCGTGGGCGCGGCCTCCGGGATGGATCTCGTGTCGATCGGCGCGTATTACCGTTCGTATCCCGGTGTGGTGATCGTTCCCTCGGGTTCGGGCATCTCCCAGCTCAGCGATCTCAAGGGCAAGACGATCGGCATTCCGGGGGAGTACGGATCCAATTGGTATGCGACCCTCGCCGCACTGGCTGAGGGCGGTCTTTCGCTCGAGGACGTGACCATCGCGTCTATCGGATACACCCAGCAGGCGGCGATCGCCGCAGGGCAGGTCGACGCCGTCGTCGGCTTCACGAACAACGACCTCGTTCAGATGGAGCGCGCCGGGCTCAACGTCCACTCGATCCCGCTGGGATCGGATGTCCCCCTCGTCGGCGCCTCGATCATCACGACACGGGCGTGGGCCGAGGCCAACCCCGGGCTCGCCAAGCGGGCGGTCGCGGCGATCACCGCCGGCGTCGATGCCGCGATCTCCTTCCCGGATCACGCCTTGGAGGCAACCGCGCTGAGGGACGACACCCTGTCGGACACCGCGACCCTGCAAACGGCGAAGTCCGTGTTGGATGCGACGATCCCCTTGTGGCGGGGCGATGACGGTGCGCCGAGCCCCGTTCAGGACACCGGCACCTGGACGAAGATGGTCTCCTTCCTCGGGACGATCCCCGGCCTGCTGCAAGGGCCCGTCGACCCGTCCTCGGTGGTGACGAACGACTACGCGACCGTCGAGTAGCCCCGTTCCGAGTTTCGGCACGCCGGGGCGGGGGAGCGCTTCCTGCCTCTAGAGTGGGCTCGTGACTACATTCGAGAATCTCTTCGCCGAACTGTCCGAGAAGGCCCAAACCCGCCCCGAGGGTTCCGGGACCGTTGCCGAACTCGACAAGGGCGTCCATGCGATCGGGAAGAAGATCATCGAGGAGGCGGGCGAGGTCTGGATGGCCGCGGAGTACGAGAGCCTTGATGACTGCGCCCTGGAGATCTCCCAGCTCCTCTACCACGCCCAGGTGATGATGATCGCCAAGGGGCTCACGCTCGACGACGTCTACCGTCACCTCTGAGGAAACCATGTTGCGCATTGCCGTCCCCAATAAGGGATCACTGTCCGAACCCGCCATCGAGCTCCTCGCTGAAGCGGGGTACCGCACTCGTCGCAGGGGGCGCGAGCTCGTCCTCACCGACGCGGTCAACGATGTGGAGCTGTTCTTCCTGCGGCCGCGCGACATCGCGGTGTACGTGGGGAGCGGTTCGATCCATGCCGGGATCACGGGACGGGATCTCCTGCTCGATTCGGCGACGCGGGCGGTCGAGCACCGTGCGCTCGGATTCGCTCGCTCGACTTTCCGATTCGCCGCGCCGATCGGGCGGATCGGTGATCTTCGCGAGATCGCGGGGAAGCGGGTCGGCGCCTCTTACGATCACCTCGTTCGCTCCTACCTGGAGTCGAAGGGGATCGAGGCCGAGGTCGTGCACCTCGACGGGGCCGTCGAGTCCTCGGTGCGCCTGGGCGTGGCCGACCTCATCGCTGATGTCGTCGAGACCGGTTCGACGCTGAGGGCGGCGGGCCTTGAAGTCTTCGGCGAGCCGATCCTCGAATCCGAGGCGGTTCTCATCACCCGCGAGGAGCTGCGCGACGACCCGGCCCTGGCGACCCTGGACCGCAGGCTCCGCGGCGTGCAGGTCGCGCGCTCCTACGTGATCGTCGACTTCAACGTCCGCGAGCAGGACCTGGCGAAGACGATCGCGATCGCGCCCGGTTTCGATTCGCCGACCATCAGCCCGCTCCTCGATTCGGACTGGCGCGCGGTTCGCGTCATGGTCGAGGTCGAGGGGATCAATCTCGTGCTCGACCGCCTCCATGAGGCCGGCGCGCGCGGGATCATCGTCACCGAGCTCAAGGCGTCCCGACTCTGATCGGCGCGGAGGCCGCCTCCGGGTCGTAGGCTTGGCCCGTGAAGGAGAACGTTTCAACGAGCACACGGGTCCTCGGGCTCCTCATCGAGCTCCTCGGTGCCGAGCGCCCGAGGAGCAAACGGAGGCTGAGGGAGCTGCCGGGCTATCGCGGCCTGAGCGATGCCGCTTTCGAGTCCCAGTTCCAGAGGGACAAGTCGGCGCTGCGCGATGCGGGCATCCTCATCGAACTCGTCGGCGGCGGGGACGACGCCTACACGATCTCCTCCGATTCCTTCGCGTCGGCCCCGGTCGCCCTCGATGATCTCGATGCGGCGCTCGTCCAACTCGCCGTTTCGGCGTGGAACCCGCGCGAGGCGGATCCCTCGCTCATCGATCCGAAGATCGCGGCCCGTTCGACGGGCGCCTCTGCGGCGGCGGGGCGCCTCACCCTCGGCCTCGAGGGGGCGGAGACGGTCGCCCGGATCGTCGAGGCGATCGCGGATCGGCGGATCGTGTCCTTCGAGTACCGTTCGGCGAACGGCGCTTTCGCCCGTGCGGTCGAGCCCTGGCGACTGGTCGTTCGCGGGCGGGCCCTGTACCTGTGGGGAGCGGATCTTGACCGCGAGGGCCAACGCCTGTTCAGGCTGTCGCGATTCGACTCGCCCGTCGAGTTCCTGGGAGAGCCCGGCGATGCAGGGCCCGTTCCGGAGGACGTCGCGGGTCCTTTCGAAGCGCAGCTCGTCGTCCCGCTGCTGCTCGTCCGTGAAGGAGCCGCCGGAGGGATCCGGCGCTTCATCGATGAAGGCGACGGGCTTCGCGACGGGAAGTGGCGCGAGGCACGCGGAGAGCCGGGGGAGAGGGGAGAGTGGGTGTCCCGCATTCTCAGCGAGGTCGAGGACGTGGTCGTCCTCGAACCGGAGGACTTGCGCGAGGAGATTCTCGAGCGTCTTCGCGTCGCCGAATCATGGGGTGATGGCGATGCCTGAGGTCGTACCCGTCGCGATCACGCGTCTGCTGTCCCTCCTCGCCTGGATCGGGGAGCACCCCGGTGCCGATGTGGCGGATGCCGCCGCGCGCTTCCAGCGTTCCAAGCGCCAGATCCGGCGCGATATCGAGGCGCTCGGATCAGTGGGTGATTCTCTTCCCGGAGCGTCCTTCGAGATCGACTGGGACCTTTACGAGGCCGAGGACCGTCTTCGGGTCCACTCCACGATGGGCGTGGACCTGCCGCCGCGGCTGACCGCCAAGGAGGCGTCGGCGATCCTCGTGGGGCTGGCCGCCCTCGCGCCCAGTCTGGGCGCGGAGCTGAGGGCCCGGATCCCCCGGACGGCGCTCGCCGTGCGTGCCCTGGCGGGTTCGGGCGTCGCCGATCCGCTCGTGATCGCGGAGGAGACCGCCGACGTCCGGGTGCGTCTGGACCTTCTCGCCCGGGCGATCGGCGGCGCGATCCCGGTGGCCTTCACCTATGCGCGCGATGGCGCTCCCGCGAAGCGCAGGGAGGTCGAGCCCTGGGACGCGCGTCTCGACGGGGGAGAGTGGATCCTGCGCGGATGGTGCCGTGAATCCGAGGGTGAGAGGAACTTCGCGATCTCGCGGATGTCGGATCTCGAGCTCCTCCCGGGACGGGTCACGCACTCGGCGTCGCCCGCGACGAGCGCAGGAGAGACGGTGGTCGTGCGGACCACCGCCAGGGGCCGTTGGGTCGGCGAGGAATTCGCGACGGTGAGGACGCGGGAATCCGGCGAGGACATCGAATTGGAGGTCCCCGTATGGAACGGGAGATGGTTCGACTCCCTGCTGCTTGATCTCGCCCCCTGCGTCATCGACGCCCCCGCGGATGCGAGGGCGCGCTGCGCCGCTCGGGCGCGCAGGGCCCTTCGGGCCTGGGGAGAGGCGACTGCGGGGGAGGGGCGATGAGCCCGAAGCGGAGACGATCCCGTGAAGCGCCGGTCGACGCCGGTGATGAAGCGCTGAGCGCGGCCGAGCGCATGGCCCTTTTCAAGGCCGCGATGAGGCGGGAGAAGACGCATCGGGCCGAGTACGTGCGCGGCCTCTCCTTCCTCCCCGACGCGTTCCAGATCGAGGCGATGGATGCCCTCGAAGGCGGGGAGAACGTCCTCGTCGCCGCGCCCACGGGGGCGGGGAAGACCGTCATCGGCGAATTCGCCACGTCATTGGCCCTGTCCAAGGGGCGGCGGAGCTTCTACACCACTCCGATCAAGGCCCTGTCGAACCAGAAGTTCGCCGAGTTGAGCGAGCGCTTCGGCCCCGAAGGCGTGGGCCTGCTCACCGGCGACGCCTCGATCAACCCGGGGGCTCCGGTCGTCGTCATGACGACCGAGGTCCTGAGGAACATGATTTACGCGGGCGCGGACCTGGGCGATGTGGATTCGGTCGTGCTCGACGAGGTGCATTACCTCGCGGACCGATTCCGGGGCCCGGTGTGGGAGGAGGTCATCATCCACCTGCCGAGGAGCGCCCGGGTCGCCGCTCTTTCCGCCACGGTTTCGAATGCTGAGGAGTTCGGCGCGTGGATCCATGAGGTGAGGGGCGGCTGCCGGGTGATCGTCTCCGAGGTCCGGCCGGTTCCCCTGTATCAGCACATGGTGGTCGGCAGGACGATCTACGACCTCTACGCCCCCGGGCATCGGCCGGAGGAGGGGCGCCTCAATCCGGAGCTCCTCGCCGCCGTGTCGAACCCCTCCGGATACGAGGGCGGTCGCGGTTCGCGGAATTGGCGCCTTCCCCGATCCCGTGCGCCCCGCGAATCGAGGCCTTCGACGCTCATCAGCCTCGATCGGGCGGGGCTCCTGCCCGCCATCACATTCATCTTCTCCCGGGCGGGATGCGAGGCCGCGGTCGATCAGGTGCTCGGCGCGGGGATCACGCTCACCTCGCCCGAGGAGGCGCGGAGGATCCGCCGTGAGATCGAGTCGGTGACGGCGGCGATCTCGCCGGAGGACTTCGCGGTGCTGGGAGTATCCCACTGGGCCGAGGGGCTGGAGCGCGGTGTCGCCGCGCACCATGCGGGGATGCTCCCCCTCATGAAGGAGGCCGTCGAGCGCCTCTTCGCCCGGGGCCTCATCAAGATGGTGTACGCGACGGAGACCCTCGCATTGGGGATCAACATGCCGGCGCGTTCGGTCGTCATCGAGTCCTTGATGAAGTGGAACGGGGCCGAGCACGTGCGCCTGAGCCCGGGGGAGTACACGCAGCTGTCCGGGAGGGCCGGTCGGCGCGGCATCGATACGGAGGGGCACGCACTCGTCCTTCATCGCGGCTCGGTGGCGCCCGAGGAGGTCGCCTCGCTCGCATCGAAGCGCACCTATCCGCTCATCAGCGCTTTCACTCCGCGTTACAACATGGTCGTCAACCTGCTCGATCACTCGACCCGCGCCAAGACGCGCTCGGTGCTGGAGACCTCATTCGCGCAGTTCCAGGCGGACGGTTCGCTCGTGCGGCTCGCGGCGCGGGTCAAGGAGCTTCAATCCGAGAAGGACGCGCTGCGCGAGGCGATGCGGTGCGATCTGGGGGATGCGGGGGAGTACTTCCGGCTGCGCGACGAGCTCTCCCTGGCTCAGAAGGCGGCGGCCCGCGAGCGCAGGAGCGCGACGCGAGTCGCCCAGTCCGATCTGCTCGCCTCCTTGGGGCCGGGGGACGTCATCGCCTATGGGCGGGGGCGCAGGAGCTTGTACGCGGTCGTCGCGTTCCAGTCCCAGACCGCGATCGGCCGGGTTTCGACGACGGTCATCGGAACCGATGGGAAGTTCCACACCCTCGGGCCCCAGGACTGCGCGGCGGATCTGCGCAAGGCGGGCCGGATGGGCATAGCGGGAGGTTCGGCGCTGCGCAGGAACAAGGAGCGCACGCGCATCGCGGAGGAGTTGCGGCGTCTCGTCCGCTCCGGTCGGCTCGTCGAGGCCCGACCCGTCGTCGCAAGCGCGCAGGCCTTGGATCTCGGGGCTCTCGAAGCGGCGCTCCGGTCCCACGGCGTGCACCGCTGCCCGAAACGCGAGGAGCACGCGAAGGCCGGGTACCGCTGGGCGCGCCTTGATCGGGAGGAGAAGGCGCTCGAGGAGAGGATCGACGCGCGGACTCACTCCGTGGCGAAACGTTTCGATAAAGTGTGCGCGATCCTCGAGGGATTGGGCTTCATCGACGGCGATCGCGTGACCGATCGCGGACAGCGATTGCGCCGGATCTTCGGCGAACGCGATCTCATCGTCATGGAGGCGCTCTCATCCCGGGCCTGGGAGGGCCTGAGTGATACGGAGCTCGCTGCGATCGCATCGACCTGCGTCTTCGAATCGCGATCCGAGAACGGACCGGCGGGCCCGCCCGAGCATCTGCCGCCCTCGCTCTCGCGCGCCTGGGAGGCGACGATCCGGGCGGCTGAACGCGTGCGCGACGCTGAGGAGGCGGCGGGCCTGGAGGCGTCTGCGCTTCCGGATCCGGGATTGATGGGGCCCTGTCTGGCATGGGCGAATGGTGCGAGTCTGTCCACCGCTCTCCTTGAGGAGGAGATGCAGGGCGGTGACTTCGTCCGTTGGATCCGTCAGGTGGTGGATCTGCTCGATCAGCTCCGCGGGCTCGATGATCCCGGACTCGCGGCCGGAGCGCGTCGGGCGAAGGATCTTCTGGTCCGCGGCGTCGTCTCCTGGAGCGCGCCGTGAGCTGGTCGGGTCTTCGACGGCTGCTGCTCGCCGCCGGTGCCGGATTCGCCATGTGGGCCGCCTTCCCGGACCTGTCGTGGTGGTGGCTCATCGTCCCTTCGCTGGCGGTCCTCTTCGCCCTCGTCGATCACGCCTCGACGGGGCGGGCTCTCGCGGCCGCCTTCGTCTTCGGCGCCTGCTGGTGGCTTCCGCTCACCGATTGGGTCGTGCTCGCCACCGGTGGGAGGCTCCCGTGGTTCGCGCTGGCGGCGACGCAGATCTGCTGGCTCCTGGCCTGGGTGCTCATCGTGCGCCTCGCATCGGTCTGGGCCTGGGCGCGCGCCTGGTGGGGGCAGATCCTCGTCTACGTCCTGAGCTGGGTGGGCGTCGAACAGGCGCGCGGGCACTTCCCCTGGTCGGGCTTCCCCTGGGGCAATGTCGCGATTCCCCAGGTCGACTCTCCGTTGGGGAGGCTCGCGCCCTTCGGGGGGGAGGTCCTCGTCTCGGTCGTCGTCGTCACGCTCGCGGTGCTCGTGCGCAGGGCCTTCTCCTTGCGCACCGATGAGGACGTGAAGCACTGGTGGACTCGTCCCCTCCTCGTCCTCCTCGCGCTGGCCCTGGTCATCGGCAGCGCCCTGGCGCCCCTCGCCGCTTCTCAGGAGGCGGGATCGCTTAGAGTAGGCGTCGTTCAGGGGAACATCGAGCTGCCAGGGCCCCAGACCTTCGCGATCGAGGGCAAGGTGACCGCGAATCACGCGGCCGTCTCGCGCGAGCTCGCTGAACACGCCGAGGCGCCGGTCGACCTCGCGATCTGGGGGGAGACGGCTGCGGACCGCGATCCTCGGGAATCCTCGATCGTGTCCGGCTCCCTCGATTCGGCCGCGCGGATCCTCGACGCGCCGATCCTCTTCGGATTCGCGAATATGAAGGACGGCTACCGGTGGAACTGGTTGGGCGTCTGGTATCGGGGGGCGGGCTTGGACGAGGGCGAGCTGTACGCGAAGCAGAAGCCCGTTCCCTTCGGTGAATTCATTCCCTTCCGGTCCTTCATCTCAGCGCTCGCCACGGAGGCCGCGCAGGTCAACATCGATATGGCCGCGGCTGATAATCCGGCGCTCATGCACGTGGAGCTCGCGGATTCACGCACGATCCCCGTCGCGGTCGGCATCTGCTTCGAATCGGCCTACTCCTCGGTGATCGGGCAGGGCGTGCGCGAGGGCGGTCAGCTCATCGTCGCGCCCTCGAACAACTACCATTTCCGCACTTCGGCCGAATCCGCCCAGCAGGCGCAGTTGCTGAGGTTCAGGGCATTGGAGTTCTCACGTTCGGCGATCCAAGCATCGACAACCGGAGAATCCGTTGTGATCAGGCCGAATGGTGCGATTCAAGCGAAGACCGGGCGCCAGAGCGCGGAGTATCTCATCGAATCGCTCCCATTGCGGACCGCGCTCACGCCCTCGGCGCGCATGGGGGAGTGGCCGACCCTCATCATCATGTCGGCGTGCGGCCTCTTCACCCTCCTCAGCCTCGTTGCGCTCATCGGCCGCGCGCTGCTGACTCGGCTCCGGAAACGGCCGGGCGCTCAGGCATCCCGGGTGAGCGCTTCGAGGAGAGGGACGGGGGAGCCGCCAAGACGCGGGCCGGGAGTGCGAGACGAGGGGGAATGAGAGCAACGCCCCGGATCCAACGTTATGTCAGATCTGGGGCGTCCGCTTCGTCGATCGCTCGTGCCGGGCGTCGGCCCGAAGGCGGGGGCTCAGCTCTTGCGGTAGTGGCCCTCGGGGCGAAGTCGGCCTTCGCGGTAGGCGGTGAGCTGCTCGTTGAGGACGACTTCGAGCTCCTCGAGGCTGCGGCGCTCGCAGAGCATGTCCCAGTGGGTGCGCACGGGCTTCGCGGGCTTCGTCTCGGTGTCCTCGGGGGCCTCGCCGACGAGTTCCGCGGTGGTGCCGCAACGGCATTCCCACGTGGGCGGCGCAGTGGCTTCCACCGACAGGGGCATCTCGAAGACGTGCCCGTTGGGGCAGGCGTACTTGACCGTGTAGCGATCCGCGAAGACGACGCCGTCCTCGGACTCCATCGACTTCGATCCGATCTGCATGCCTCGAAGTGCGCGATCCGCCATGACGTCCTCCTCAGTGGATAGTGGAACCCCCGGTATTTTAGCGGACTTCCCCCCTGGCCGCCGAACCGATAATGTACATTATGTCAGATCAGCGCTTTCGTATCAGGGATCACTCCCGATTCCCCCCGATTCGCGCCGGACCTTCTCGAGAACTCCCCCCGCCGCGCATACGATGGAGCGCTGGACGCCGAGCCGAATGATCCGGCGGGAATCGAGGAATGTGTGAGCACCGCTCTTGAGTCAGTCGGAGTCGCGACCCGGGTGAAGCCCCGGAGCGGCCTCATCGAGATCGCCCTCGTCCTGGTGAGCGCGGCCGCCTACTCCGCGCTCTGCTTCCTCGCGCCGGTCCTGCCCCGGACCGCCTTCGCCAATGCGCGTGAGATCCTCACCGTCGAGCGCGCCCTCGGCATCGACATCGAGCTCGGCGTCAACCTCTGGCTGCACGCCCGCCCCGTCCTCGCGAGCATCGCCTCCACGTACTATTCCCTCTCCTTCTTCGCCCTCACATGCACGGCGCTGGCCATCGTCTGGGTGAAGCGCCATGAGCGCTACGGATTCGCCCGCAATTCCCTCTTCCTCATGACCGGGGGCGCCGCCCTCACCTATTGGACCTATCCCCTGGCCCCTCCGCGTCTCATGCCCGAACTCGGCTACGTCGACGCCGTTGCGACCCAATCGACCGTCGGTTCGGGCTACACGCAGTTCGCGGAGGCGCTCGCGAACCCCTACGGCGCGATGCCCTCGATGCACACGGGGTGGGCCGTCTGGACGGCCGTCGTCCTCGGCGCCTTCGTCTGGACGAAGTGGTGGCAGCGCCTCCTCCTGCTCGCCCACCCGGTGATGACGATCGCGGTCATCATCGCGACCGGGAACCACTACGTCCTCGACGCCTTCGCCGGCGTCTCGTACTGCATCGCGGCCGCGGTCATCGTGGGCGCAGTCACCGCTTTGCGCACCCCTCCCCCGCAGCCCCATCCGCCGATGACCGCCGAAAGGGCTTGACCCCGCACGCCCGCGGCATCATGGGAGACGAGCGCACCGCCCTCGCCTGAGCAGCGATAATCTGGGCCCATGAAGTTCGGAGTAGATTTCGGCACCACGCGCACGACCGTCGCCCTCGTCGATCGGGGCAACTATCCCCTGGTCTCCTTCATCGACCCGAGCGGAGACGATCACGACTACGTGCCCTCCGTGATCGCTCTCGGCGAGGAGGGCCTGCTCTTCGGCTTCGAGGCGGAGGACGCGGCCCTCGAGGGCGCCGCCCATCTGCGATCCTTCAAGCGGCTGCTCTCCGATCCCGAGCTGTCCCCGACATCGACGGTCCGTCTCGCCAACCGCGACTACCCCCTCCTCGAACTCGTCTCCCGCTTCCTCGCCCACCTCGCCGACATGATCCGCACCTCGTCCTCCGTCTCGATCGGAGGGGCGGGAGAGCCCCTCGAAGCGGTCGTCGGCATCCCCGCGCACGCGTGGTCCGCCCAGCGCTTCCTCACGCTCGAGGCCTTCCGCGCGGCGGGGTGGACGGTGCGCGAAATGCTCAACGAGCCCTCGGCGGCGGGTCTGGAGTACACGCATCGGCATGCCGGGACCCTGAACTCCCGGCGCACCTCGGTGCTCGTCTACGACCTCGGCGGCGGCACCTTCGACGCCTCGCTCGTCGAAGCCGTCGGCACCGATCACGCGGTCCTCGCCTCGCGCGGCGACAACATGCTCGGCGGTGACGACTTCGATGAGGTGCTCCTCGCCTGCGCGCTCGAGTGCGCAGGATTGCGCGCCATCGACCTCCTGGAATCGGAGCGGGCCGCGCTGCTCCGAGAATGCCGGATCGCGAAGGAATCCCTCTCGCCGCAATCGAAGACGGCGAATGTGGAAGTCCGCGGTCGCGCGATCACGATCCCGGTCGCCCTCTTCTACGAGAAGGCCTCAGCCCTCGTTGCGCACACATTCGCAGTCCTCGAGCCCCTGCTCTGCACTCGTGAGGACGGCGAGCGGGTCCTCCCGGACTCGGTGGCCGGTCTCTACGTCGTCGGGGGCGGATCCCGGCTCCCGCTCGTCGCCAGGATGCTGCGGACGAGCTTCGGGCGCCGGGTGCATCGTTCGGGGCACACGGCGGGATCGACGGCGATCGGCCTGGCGATCGCCGCGGACGAGGCGGCGGGCTACTCGCTCGCCGATCGTCTTTCGCGGGGCGTCGGAGTCTTCAGGGAACTTGATTCCGGCCAGGCGGTTTCCTTCGACGTCCTCCTCTCCCCCGATGCCAGATGGACGCCGGGAGAGTCCACCGTCGTCACCCGCCGCTACCGCGCGGCGCACAACATCGGCTACTACCGCTTCGTCGAATACCGCGATGCCGATGAAGGAGGCGTTCCCCGAGGCGAGGTCTCCCCCTTCGGCGAGCTGCTGATGCCCTTCGACCCGCAGCTCCGTGCGAAGGGGCTCGATCTCGGCCGCATCGGCGTCGTCCGAACCGAGGACGGCCCCCTGGTGGAAGAACGCTATCTCGTCGATGGGAACGGGATCGTGAAGGTTGAAATCGAGGATCTCGAAACCGGCTACACAGCCACCGCCCGCCTGGGCGAGGGGTGAATCCGAAGGGGTGATGGCGCTCGGGGGCGAAGGCCCCGCCCGATCAGGACACCGAGCGCTTCTTGCGCCGGCGCTCCGCGAGCTCATCCACCGGTTCGAGGCGCTCGATCGGCAGATCGGCGAGCGTGCCCTCGACCTCGCGCCAGACGCGCCCCACCGCGATGCCGAAGACGCCCTGACCGCCCTGGAGAAGATCGATCACCTCATCGGTCGATGTGCATTCGTACACGGAGGCGCCGTCGCTCATGAGGGTGATGGAGGCGAGATCATCCACTCCCCTGTCCTGGAGCTGGACGACCGCGGTGCGCACCTGCTGCAGGGAGACCCCCGTGTCCAGGAGCTTCTTGACGATCTTGAGAACGAGGATGTCCTTGAAGGAGTAGAGGCGCTGCGAGCCCGAGCCGCGCGCGGCGCGAACGGAGGGCTGCAGGAGCCCGGTGCGCGCCCAGTAGTCGAGCTGACGATAAGTGATGCCTGCGGCGGCGCAGGCGACGGGTCCGCGGTACCCGAGGCCGTCACCCTCGAGGCCTTCCAGGGGGTCGCCGAAGAGCATGGCTTGCCGCTGGGCGGCATCAATGGATTCGGCGCTCACTGAGCACTCCTTCGAAGGATCGGTGTTGACGGCAGCTCTCACGCTAGGCGCAGGCGGGAGCCCGGTCAATGAGGCGCGCGGAGAGTCTCACCTTCAAGTTGAGATTAAGAGTTCTCAAGCGCCCTGAGGATGCAGCTGGGACAAGGACACGCGCAGGAACTCCCGATGCAGGTCGGCGAGGAGCTCCCCCGCCTCCCCCGTGCGCGCGATCGCGCGTTCGGCATCCCCCGAGCGCAAACGCGAGGACTGCGAGGCGACAGTCTGGGCGATGATGTCCGCGCTGCGTTCCGCACCGGTGCGCACCGACCTCAAGAGCCTCACGTCGAAACCGGAATCCTCCAGGCCCACGAGCAAGGAGACGATCTGGACCGCACGGGAGGGGAAATAGCCCCCGAGATCCGGCGCGATGAGCCCGAGCTTCACGAAGCGCTCGAGCGCCTCGACCCCGACGCCCGTCAGATCGGCGAGGTCGCGCGCCGAGATCGAACGCGCGTTGCCCGGCAGCACGACGCGACCCTGGGAGGCCACCACGCGCGCCCTGGGGGCCGGGCGGACCTCGTGCCCCGCGTCAAGCGCGCGCAGCTGATCCCCGATGACCTTAAGAGGGGTGAAGGAATCCCGCTGCGCGGCGAGGATGAAGCGGAGGCGCTCGATGTCCGCGCGCGAATACTTGCGATACCCCGCCCCCGTGCGCGCCGGGCTGACGAGCCCCTGCTCCTCCAGGAAGCGCACCTTGGACAGGGTGATCGCGGGATACTCGGACTTCAGCTCCGAAACGACCTGACCGATCGACAAGACGGGCGAACGGTCGACGTCCCGGGGCCACGGTTCGGGCGCCTCAAGGGGCGCCTCGACCTGACGAAGGGCGCTCATGCGTTCTTCGTGGACGGCTGGTAGGTGAGACGGTACTTCCCGATCTGAACCTCGTCACCGGCGCTGAGGCGGAGCTGCTCGACGCGCTCGCGATTCACGTAGGTGCCGTTGAGGGAACCAGAATCGCGCACGACGTGCCCGCCGTCCTCGGCGAGGAACTGGCAGTGCCTGCGCGAGACCGTCACATCGTCCAAGAAGATGTCGGACTTCGGCGAACGCCCCGCATTCGTCACCTCACGATCGAGGAGGAAACGGGCCCCCGTGTTGGGGCCGCGCTGGACGATGAGGAGCGCGGACCCGGCGGGCAGGGCCTCGACCGCCTCACGATCCCGGGCCGACAGAACGACGGGGGCGTCGGTGTCATCGGCGGCGGTCAGACCGAATAGCGAAGTGGAAGTCGGATCGATCATAGGCGACTGCTCCATCGTCCCTCCTTGTCAATGGTTGAACACAACATCTGGGGCAAGTCTAAGCGCTCTTCGGGCCCGTGAGCGCGCCGATGCCCTATTCCGAACCTTCGGCGGAGGCGAATCGGGGCTCGAGCGGCGCGGCGGTGGACTCGATGAGGACGTCATCGGCCTCGACGATCGACACCTGCGCCCCCTTGGCCCGCATCTGCGCCGCGGCGCCGGCCTGGATCTCCAATGCGGTCGAGATCGTGTCCGGATCGCCGATGATCTTCCAATCGTAAGGGGCGGTCATCGGCTGGCCGTCGACGTAGAGCGTCGAAGAATCGGAGGAGGTGAAGGAGGAACGGGCCGTCAGACGCACGCCGTTGAGCTCGACGGCCTCTGCGCCGGCGTTGCGCAGCTCGCCGAGTGTCATGACGAATTCAGTCGACGCGAGCCTCGAGGCGGGATCGGTGACGCGCACGAGGACCCCCGGCCCGTGCACCGCGACGAGCCCCGCGTTGATGCGCGCCTGCTCGAGGGTCCGGCGCGCGGCCTCGGCAGCGGCCTCCTGCTCCGTGGCGGCGCTCTCGAGCTCTTGAACCTGCTGCTGAAGGGAATTGCGCTCCTGGCGCAGGGAGTCCTCCTGAGTGGACAACTCCGAGAGGAGCACGACGAGATCCTCCTCGGAGAGAGAATCGAGGGGATCCATGCGCTGCGCCCGCACCTGGGTGACGAGCGCGAACCCGAGGATGAGGCAGATGACGAGCAGCAGCACGTGCATCGCGCGCGGACGGGCGAAGAGCGCCTTGCGGAATCGGGTGCCCAGGGTGACGCGCGAGGCGCGGGTACCGGGCGGAGGCGGCGGTGTCGACATGTCAGGCCTTGAAGATGAGTCGGCGGATCGAAGCCGTATTCGAGAAGATGCGGATGCCGAGGACGACGACGACCGCCGTGGTCATGGCGGAACCCACGCCGAGCTGGGTGCCGAGCAGGACGAGGAGGCAGGCGACGACGACGTTCCAGAAGAACGACATGACGAAGACCCGGTCGTGGAAGGCGCCCTCGAGCCAGGCCCTGGTCGCGCCGAAGAGGGCGTCGAGCCCGGCGACGACGGCGACCGGGAGGAACGGCTGCACCCATGAGGGCACGGTCGGGTCGAAGTAGAGTCCGAGGGCGATGCCCAGGACGAGACCGATGACGGCGAGCACGTCATTCTCCTTCGCTGGTGTCGAGGGTCTGGACTGTACGCGTGACGCGCAGGTCGAGCGCGGGAAGGCTGAGTGAGGAATCGGCCGCGCTGGTGAGCGCGATGCCGTTGACCGATGATGCGCTCGAGAGGAAGTCCCCGGTCGAGCCCCTGACGAGGGCGACCGACATCGGATTGGCATCGCCGATGGCGGTGACGACATAGGGCGATTGGATCGGCGTGATGTTGATGAGGATCACCGATCCGGCCTGTCTGATGAAGGTTCCGGGGCCGATGCGGATGTCGTTGATGGCGATCGCCTCCGCGCCGGCCGACCACAGCGCGTTCACGACCACGTTGAGGTCGATATCGCGGACCTGACCGGCGGTGGTGCCGTTCTTCGGGGCCGCTTCGGAGTCCTTGAGGGTCACGACGAGGCCGGGCCCTTGCGCGGCCTTCAGGGAATTAGCGAGGGCGAGGGAGGGGGCCAGATCCGCGGAGGCGTTCGAGCTCGATGTCCGATTCGCCCTGGCGGACAGGGCGCTCAGGTCCGATTGGAGGGTCTCGACCGCAAACTGGCGGGATTTCGCCTGATCGCGCAGCTCGTCGGCCACATCATGCTCGGATGCGGCCCGCAGGGCGCTCACGGCCGTCACCGAGGCGAGGCCGAGGGCGATGGAGAAGAGGACCACGAGGACCTTGTGCCAGGCCTTGAGCGCCCCGGAGGCGGGCTCCTCGTAGTGCGTGTACCCGAGGTCGAGCGGATTGGCGAGGAGCTGGTTGAGGAGGGACATGGAGGCCGCGGGGTCCTCCCCCTCCCCCGCGCCCGCCGGCCCCTTCGGCATACGGGGATCGGAGCTCATGGGCGACCCCACAGGGACTGGACGCGGAGGCGGCGCTCGCTCGAGTCGAGGGTCTCGATGAGGAGGCGCCTCAAGGGCGCGGGGGCATCGGGATGGGCGCCGAGCCAGGTCGTCAATGATTCGACGCGATGAGCGCCGGTCGAGGGGGCGTCGACGTCGACCTGCCCGAGGAAGGCGCCGGTGACGAAACGAATGCCGAGGCCGATCGTGCGGGTGCTCCAGAACTCCTCGAGGATCGCCAAGGCCCGGTCCTCGCGGCCCGGGTCGGCCAGGCCGGAGATCGCCAAGCCCTCGAAAGCCGCGGAGAGATGATCATTAGCGGTGCCGACGGCCGTGATGAGGCTCCATGCCGCCTCGTGCGCCTCGGCGGAGGGCAGAGCCGCTCGAGCGCGGACCAGGGCCCGTGCGGCTTCACCGCTCGGCGACTCGTGGAAGCGCTCGAGGAGCCAGGCCTCGTCGACCTCGCCGCGGGCGGCCAGGGCCGCACGGGCGAGCCACCCGGTCTGCGTGTGGGCCGAGGCGGTCTCCCGGAGGAAATCGCCCGTCCCCGGAACCTCCGCGCTGGTCGCGAGGTCGATGGCGAGCCTCGTCCAGGCGCGGGCGCGATCCGGATCGCCGCTTCTCGACAGGCGCAGGGCGGCCGTCAGCGCGCCCTCCCTCTCGGGGGCCCGCCTGGATCCGGCGAGGAAGCCGACGGCTTCACGGATCATGGCGAGGAGGCGTGAAGCCAGGGCGTCATCGCTTTCGTGCTCGGCATGCGCCAGCGCCGAGCGGATGAACGAGGAGGGATCGAGAAGGCCGTCGCGGACGGCGTTCCACAATGACGCCCAGACGACGCAGCGCGTCATGAGCTCGGGGCAGGTCCCGATGCGGGCCAGTGCCGTCGCCTGCGATCGCGGGTCGAGCCTCGAGACCGCGTAGGTGAGGTCGCCGTCGTTGACGACGACGAGATCGAGTTCGGCGTCCGCGCCCGGCCGATCCAGACTCGCCCGGGGATCGACGAGGGCGGAGCGCCCTTCCATTCGCAGGTCGGATGCGAATCGGCGTTCGAGACGGCCCGAGGCGAGGGCCCACCCGGTGACGAGGAGGCGATGTGGGCGCGTGACCGGCGAGTCGGCGGCGTCCACGAGCGTGAACCCCGTGACCGCGCCCGAGGGGGCGGTCGTCCATGAGGCTTCGAGGACCGACGGGCCCGAGGTCTTGAGCCAGGCGTCCGCCCACTCGGACAGGTCGAGGTGCGCGGCCCCGCCGAGGCATTCGAGCAGATCGTCGAAGGTCGCGCAGGAGAACGCGTAGCGGCGGAAGTACTCCCTGGCGCCGGCGAAGAAGGCCTCCTCGCCGACCCATGCGACGAGCTGATCGAGGACCGCCGCGCCCTTCGCGTAGGTGATCCCGTCGAAGTTCGTCTTCGCCGCGCCCACATCGGGGATCTCGGCGGCGATCGGGTGGGTCGTGGGCATCTGATCCTGCTCGTAGGCCCATGCCTTGCGGCCGACGGCGAAGGCGGCCCGCTCCCCCGAGTAGACGGTCGAACGCGCTGCGGCGATGGCCCCCTGATTCTCTGCGAAGGACTCCTTGAGCCACAGGTCGTCCCACCACCGGGGAGTGACGAGATCTCCGAACCACATGTGGCACATCTCGTGGAGGATCGTATTCGCCCGGCGCTGGCGCTCCGCGAAGGTCGGAGTCTCCCGCGACAGGTAGGTCTCGTTGAAGGTGACGCAGCCCGGATTCTCCATCGCCCCCAGGTTGTATTCGGGGACGAACACCTGATCGTAGCCTCCCCACGGATAGGCGAATCCGTAGACCGAGTGGTAGAAGTCGAGGCCCGCCCTCGTCACCTCCAGGATGTCCTCGGAATCCATCGACGACGCCAGGGCCGCACGGCACATGAGGCGCAAGGGGACCTCGATGGGGTCCTCGCCCTCGACTCCCCCGCGCCACGAGCCGCCGTCGACCACGGCCCACTGCCCGGCGACGACGGCGGTGATGTAGCTCGACAGGGGGCGAGTCGGCGAGAACTCGTGCCGCACCCCGCCGTCGATCGGGCGGGCCGACAGCTCCTGACCGTTCGAGGAGACGACCCATCCTTCGGGGGCGTCGACGGTGAAGCTCCACCGGGCCTTCATGTCCGGCTGGTCGAAGCAGGGCCAGGCGCGATGCGCATCATTCGGCTCGAACTGCGT
>NZ_JBNOYB010000050.1:0-36140 GCF_050312375.1 Schaalia sp. | reverse complement strand
CGGGCGGGCATCGATCGGCGGGTCGGGTGGGCATTCGCCGGGGCGGGCGGGCCGCAGCCGTTCCGATTGTTGTGCGCCCGCCGTCAGTTCAGCGAGTCGAGATTCGGATGATTCGCGACGTATTCGCCGACCGTCCCCGACTGCCAGGCCCGGGCGAGTTCGGGCAGTGCGGCGGTATCGAGCTCGACGATCGACTGGCCGTCCTGGGAGGTGGCGGTCCCGAGGTAGGGGATCGTGAAGAACATGACTCCTGATGAGCGCAGTCCGGTCAGGCCCGAGGCGATCGCGAGCAGGGAATCGAAGTTGAGGTTCTGATCGAGTGCGGAGTAGGTGGTCAGAATCGACACGAGTTGCGAGAGCTTCGCGGGGCTGGTGAGGACCGACTGCGAGAAGGCCTTCTTCAGGATCGCGCGCATCCACGCCTGCTGGCGCTGCATGCGATCGAAGTCGCCGCGGGGCAGGGAGTAGCGTTCGCGGACGAATGCGAGCGCCTCGGTTCCTGTCATCGTCCGGGGGCCCTCGGGGGTGTCGAGTTCGACGCCGCCGAGAGCATCGGTGAGCTCGGAGAAGCTGGTGAAGTCCGTGATCATGAAATGATCGATGTGGATTCCGAGCAGATTCTCGACGGTCGCGATCGTGAGATCGGCGCCTCCGTAGGAGAATGCGGCGTTGATCTTCGCCGTCCCGTATCCGGGGATGTCGACCCAGGAATCGCGCGGGATCGACATGAGGTTGATGCCGTTCCCATCGGCCTCGATCTGAGCGACGATCAAGACGTCGGAGCGTTGAGCCCCGGCCTGCCAATTCGTGGGGTCGCCGCCGGACTGGCGCGAATCCGATCCCAGAATGAGGAAGGTGGTCCCGGGGCCCGAAGCGCTCGACTGGGGTCCGGATTGGGGCGTCTGGGACGTCGAGGGCTTCGAGACGGAAACGTCCACATGCCTGATCTGGGAGTTGATCGAGTGGCGGAGTCCGAAGAAGGCCGCTGCGCCCCCCGCGACCAGGACGAGGAGGAGTACGAGGAGGATCAGAAGCGCCTTCTTCACTCCGCTCATCCGTCCCGTCGGTCTGGCTGCGTGCAGCGCTGCGCGCGAAGGAATCGGGGTGGGGTGCTCAGTCATTACGTTCTCCTCCATGTCCTGGGCCGGACGCGCCGAGGCGCGACCCGACACCAGTGAGGGTATCGGAGTCGCGCCGTTTCGAGTTCACTTCGCTTCGGCGAGCAGTTCTTGAATGCGTCCGACGCCTTCGATGAGGTCGGCGTCGGACAGGGCGTAGGAGAGGCGGAGGAAGCCCGAGGGGCCGAAGGCCTCGCCCGGGACCACCGCGACCTCGACCTCGTCGAGGATGAGGTCGGCGAGCTCGGCGGAGGTGGTGGGCACGCGCCCGCGGATCTGCTTGCCGAGGACGCCTTCGACGCTCGGATAGGCGTAGAACGCGCCCTTGGGCACGGGCACCTCGAAGCCTTCGATCGAAGAGAGCATGTCGACGATCGTGCGGCGGCGCCGGTCGAAGGCCCCGCGCATCTCGGAGACGACGGTCAGGTCGCCGGAGACGGCCTCGAGGGCGGCGCGCTGCGCGACGTTCGAGACGTTCGAGGTGAGGTGGGATTGGAAGGAGGTCGCCGCTTTGATGACGTCGAGGGGGCCGACCATCCAGCCGACGCGCCAGCCGGTCATCGCGTAGGTCTTCGCGACGCCGTTGAGGACGATCGTCCGCTCGGCGAGTTCGGGGACGAGGCGCACGATGTGGGCGGGGGCGGCGTCCTCGTAGAGGAGGTGCTCGTAGATCTCGTCGGTGATGACCCAGATGCCGTGCTCGAGGGCCCACTGCCCGATCGCGATCGTCTCCTCGGGCGTGTAGACCGCGCCGGTCGGGTTCGAGGGCGAGCAGTGGAGGAGGACCTTCGTGCGCTCGGTGCGCGCGGCTTCGAGCTGTTCGACGGTGACCTTGTAGTCCTGGTCGGCGCCCGCGAAAACGGTGACGGGGACGCCGCCGGCGAGTTTGATGACCTCGGGGTAGGTCGTCCAGTAGGGGGTGGGGAGCAGTGCCTCGTCGCCGGGGTCGAGGATCGAGGCGAAGGCCTGGAAGACGGCCTGCTTGCCGCCGTTGGTCACGAGGACCTGGGCGGCGTCGATCTCGTAGCCCGAATCGCGCAGGGTCTTGTCGGCGATCGCCTGGCGCAGCGCGGGAAGGCCGGATGCGGGCGTGTAGCGGTGCATGGCGGGTTCGCGGGCGGCGGCGACGGCCGCTTCGACGATGTAGTCGGCAGTCGGGAAGTCGGGTTCGCCCGCTCCGAAGCCGATGACGGGGCGCCCCTGGGCTTTGAGGGCCTTCGCCTTCGCGTCGACGGCGAGGGTCGCGGAGGGAGTGATGGCAGCGAATCGCGCGGACACGCGCGAACGAGGAGTTGTGCTCATGGGCCTATGGTCGCATACGCGGGGGCGGGCCGGAAGATGGCATCGGGATGCGGGCTGTTCTTCTCGTGACGATCGAACAGGAGAACCCGGCACCGCGAAGGCGCATCGGGGCGAGAAGCGCGCGGCGCGGCTCGATCGCTCGGACCTTCGTCGAACCGCCGTGGCGCAAGACTTAGAATCGGGCCGAGCGAGTCCGATCAATCGAGTCGGCGTCAACCGAAGGTGGAGAAGATGACAGTCGCATTGATTACAGGCGGAACACGCGGGATCGGATTCGCCGTGGCCAAGCGCCTTGCGGGCCGCGGGTGCGAATTGATCCTCACGTATCACTCGAACGAAGAGGCCGCGGGGCGAGCGGAGCGTGAACTACGGGCATTGGGAGCGGAGTCGGTCGCGGTCCTCGCCCTCGATACGTCGAAGGAAGAGTCGGTGCCCCGGCTCAGCGCCTATTTGCGTGAGCGTGGAACTGCGGTCGACGTCCTTGTTCTGAATGCGGGAATCACCAAGCGGGAGCCATTCGGTCAGATCTCGCAGAAGAGCTGGATGGAAGTCTTTCAGGCGAATGTCCATTTCCCGACCCTCCTCATTCAGGATCTGGCTGGAGACGTTCTCGTTCCGGGGTCGAGCATCGTGTTCACAGGTTCCTTGCTGGGAATCCGTCCGCATGGGACGGTGTTGTCGTACGGCGTCACGAAGGCTGCCGTGCACGCGCTCGTCGAGAATCTGGTCAAGTTCCTCTCGCCTCTGAACATCCGAGTCAATGCCGTGGCGCCTGGTTTTGTCGACACCGATTGGCAGCGGAATAAGCCGGCTGAGATTCGCGCGAGTATCGAATCGAAGATTGCGCTCGGAAGGTTCAGCGGCCCAGATGAGATCTCTGATGCCTTCATGTTCGCAATTGATTCGAAGTACCTCAACGGCGAAATCATCAAAATCGATGGAGGGTATGACCTCCGCTAGTCGGCAATCGCCGATGGTGCGCAGATCCGCGCGGGACCTGCCCGCGGCTTCGATCGAGAAGGGCCGCTGAGCGCAGTGCGGGCGGGCGGGCGATACCGCCACGGATCCCGCTGAGGATCGTTTCACCCGTTGGTGAGGCCCCTTCTGGCTTCTTCAATGACCTTCGCCACCCAGAGGGAATCGTCCGGTCGCCATTGATATGCGGATCGAGTTCCGTTATGGATCATTCGAGCGAATTCTGCGATCTCATAACGCAGGCCCTCTCCTTCGAGCGCGAAGAAGTGCTTCCGATTCCTCTGGGTGTCTTCAAAACGCGTTTCGAACTCCGTGGTCTTCCACCAGGGTGCGGGTGCGTAAATGTAGCCGTCCGTACCTGAGATGACGAGCATCCCCTCAGATTTCACTCCGATGCCGACAGTCGCCGTCGCGATGGCGTTCGGGTAGGAAATTCGAATTCGGGAGAATTGGTCGATCCCCGTGTTCGGGTCCTGAATTGAGAAGGTGTCAATGCCTGAGCAGGCCCTTCCCATCAGCTTCAGGATTGCGAGAAGGGGGTACGTCCCCATTTCCGAGATCGCTCCCCCGTGAGGCGGTTGCGTCTCTCTGCCCGAGGGGACCAGCTTCGTGAAGGTGGCGTCGACTGCGCAGATCCTTCCGATGCCGCCGCTTCGGGCGGTTTCAACCAAATGGCGGAAGCCTGGGAAGAATGCCGTCTTCGCGGCCTCGAGCAGGGTGAGCATTCGCCTATCCGCAAGGGCGTAGAGTTCGCTCGATTCGCGGAGGCTGAGGGTGAGCGGAGTTTCGCAGAGGACGTGCTTGCCAGCCGATAATGCTCGTCGCGCATAATCGTAATGCGTCTCATGCGGTGTGGCGATGTATACGGCATTGCACGTGTCGAGCAGTTGATCGAAGCTCTCGGCAGAAGAATCCAGGTCAAGATCCGATACCAGGTTCGCGCTGGCGTATTCGTCGATGTCGTAGACGGAGGAGATCTCAACGCCTGATACCCTTCGCGCTTCGGAGACGAAACGGCGTGCTATTCGACCGGCTCCGACGATGCCAAACACGACGCGAGTGTTCCGTTCATTTCGAAGCATCGTGCTCGAAACGCCGTGGGTGCGTTCCAGGTAGACAACCTGGCAGAATTCCTCCAGGTAGTCGAACTTGCCTCGCCAATCCGACCCGATCGCGAAGACGTCGACGCCGTACTTTTCGATGTCGTTGATCTTCTGTCCGTCGTATTCTTCGATGACGACTTGATCAGCGAGTCCGGTCTTGATCACGCCGGCGACGCGTTCGAGCTGGTTCTGAGAGACGTTGAGCTTTCCGCGCTGCACATCGTAGATGTCGCTTGTCACGCCGACAATGAGTCTGTCGCCCAATGCTTTGGCGCGCTCGAGCAGACGAACGTGGCCTTCGTGCATCAGATCGAAGGTGCCATAGGTAATCACAGTTGTCATGACGGCTCCGAAGCCTTTCCTGTCGGTAAAAGCGGATCCTTGGATGAAGGATAAGTGAACGATTGTGAATCATGCCCGCTGGTTTCGAGGGCGGTTCTTAGACGCTCGTCTTTTCGATTGGCCCGGTTCTGCGGTACTGCGGAGAGACGGATGCAGAACGGACCTGCTCGGCGAGAATGGCGTGACGGAGGGGGCATTCAATGCGGCATGGTTCGAGGCGGTTACGGGACTAGCGAAGTGTACAACTCGGCATACATGCAGCCGAGGGCCCGCCACGTTCGATGCGACGCGGCTGTCCGTGCGGCTGATGACAAGTCTTTGGCGAGCGCTTCGTCGTCGAGGACTTGAGCGATCGCGTCGGCGAGCGCCCGTCCATCCTGAGCGGGAACTGCGAGGCCCTGCCCTTCCGAGGCCGCGATCTCCACGAGTGCGGGCAGGTCGGAGACGACCTGCGGGATCCCGAGAGCCATCGCCTGAAGTCCTTTGATGGGGGTGACGGCCCGGGTGACGGGGGTGTCGCGGCGGGGAATCGTCATGACGTCGAGGGCGCGGTACCAGTCGAGGGCGGTCTGGGGAGCGACCCGTCCGGGAAGGAGGATGTCGGTGCTGGAGGAGATCTCCTCCGTGCTCCTCGCGACAACGAGCCCGAGAGCGAGGGCTCGCTGAATGAGGCTCTCCCGAGAGACGCCATCACCGATGATCGCGCACATGAGGTCGAGACCGCTCGCTTTGAGCCCGGCGACCGCGTCAACGAGGACGTCGAGTCCCTCATAATCGACGATCGCGCTCACCGTGCCGATCAACCGCTTGCCCGGTGGGAGTCCGAGGCGGGTGCGCGCGGCGGGCGGATCACGCTGTTCGGCGAGGAGGGCGTCATCGACCGCGTTCGGGGCGATGAGGATCTTCTCGGCTGCGATGCCGCGCCTCACGAGTGAGTCGGCTTGGTGCCGCGAGAGCGCGACGACCGCGTCTGCGGTGATCGCGAGCTCGGTCTCGCGGGCGCGCATGAGCCGATAGCGCTGCGAGGCGAGTGCGCGCGCCTCCTCCTCGTGGGGGCGCCTCGCGACCCAGGACTTTTCGAGCTCCCCGCGGAATTCGTAGACCCAGGGGATGCCGAGTGAGCGTGCGACGGCGCGGGCGACGAGCGCATTGTGGAAGTTCGTCGTCGTGTGGATGATGTCGGGGCCGAAGGCTTCGGCCTTGTCCGCGAGGAGTCTGGCGTGGAGTGCGAGGCGGTCGTCCTCGAGGGCGGGCAGGCGCAGGGGAAGGAGGCGTCGGTAGACGATGCCATCGATGCGGTCCTCATCGGAGGCCCAGGGGCGGCCGATCGTCACCGGATAGGCGAGCCGCGTCGCGGCTTCGACCTCGAGGCCCGCTCGTCTTTGCGCGGTGAGGACACCGTGGGATCGGATGGCGTAGCCGGAGTTCGTCCACGGGAGGGAGTTCGTGAGGGCGTGGAGGATGCGCATCGGGCGGTCTCCAGGGCGCTCTTCGGCCGGGGCCGTTGCGATGCGGCTGCTGAGTTCAATCGCGGTGCCCGGCGTCAAGACGCGCAGACGGGCTTCGAGACGCCGACGAAGCTTCGCAGGGGCGATGGCGATCGCCTCATCGAGATCGCCTTGCTCCCACAGGGAGCGTGCGCGGGCGGTGGGGGTCGCGTCTTCGGGGAGACGGGCGCCCACCTGGACGCGAGCGGCATCGAGGAGGGGTGAGGAACGGGGTGAATCCTCAAGTTCTGCTCGGAGGGCGGAGGAACGGTCGAGGGCGAGCATCCACAAGGCCCTCGGAGTTGATCCCGCGGTGCTTGGCGCTGGGATCTGCGAAGCGAGGTCGCGAACTCTTCGGGGGATTCGACGGGCGACTTGGATCGCGAAGTGGGCCGGGTCGTCCGTCGCCATTCGCGCAGCTGAGGATGCGAGGAGCGGGATCCGGGAGAGGAGGTTCGCGGTCGCCCGCCGGATCGCGATCACGCGATCCGCAGCGCGCATTGCGGCTCCTTCACATGTCTCAGCGCGCTGCACGGGCGATCTCCTCGACGAAGCGGACGAAGCGCTCCGCATTGTCCTCCGGGCTCCCCTGTGCGTCGAGCCAAGCCGCTCCCTTCCCTGAAACGTTCATGAGCGAACGGTCTCTGGCCAGGGCCTCCCACGCGGATGCGAGGGCATCGCGGTCCATCGCGGGAACGGTCGTGCCCGCGCCGGAGGCCTGGATGATGCGTGCTGCCTCGCCGTTGGCGGAAAGGGTGATGTGCCGTCCGATCTCCATCGCCTCGTAGAGCTTGGAGGGGACCGTGTACTCCATCGGCCTCCAGTTCTGGAGGTGCACGAGGACGGTATCCGCCCATTCGTAGTGAGGGAGGACTTCATCGAAGGGGAGGCGGTCGAAGAACTCGACGGGCAGACCAAGCGTCTGGGCGTTGTGCTTGAGAGTCTTGAGGTGCGCCCCCGAACCCACGATGCGCATGCGCGCATCGATCCCTCTCCCCCTTGCGCTTGCGAGGGCGAGCAGGGCGTTCGAGAGCTCCTGAGCGCGCCCCGTCGTCCCGACGTAGAGGATGCGGAGCTCGTCATGGTCCTCAGGGGGACCGAGGTGTACGCCTCGTTGTGCGCCGAAGTTGCGGAGCGTCAGCGTTCGATTGACTCCCCGGGCGCGAAGAAGGGCCTCGAAGGCCTCGGTGGTCGTCACGACGGCGCTCGCCTTGCGAACCGCCCGGTTGAAGACCTGCCCGCCGAGCGTGGCGGCGGCGCGGAACGCGTAACGCTTGTACATTCCCTGGCGCGCGGGTCGGCCGGTCGTCGGCGCCCAGTCATTCATGTAGTTGAGAAGATCCGGCCAGGCGTCGCGCAGATCGAGGATGAAGGGAGCGCGGCCGGCGGCGGCGATAGCGCGGGCCCCTACGGCGACGGGGAGCGGTGGCGAGGTGGCGAGAACGATGTCGGGGCGCCACGTGCGGGCCAGGCTCCGACCGATGCGGACCTGGGATGCCATCACCTTCTCTTCGTTGATCATCCGTGAGTAGAGCGTCGGGTCGTGACCGGCGAAGTCGGTACGGTGGATGACCTCGCCATTGCGCCCCTCAGCGACAGCGCCGACCTGGTACTCGGGGTCGCCGAAGAGGAGGCGCCCGGTCGGGTAGTGGGGCGGGGGAGCGAGGACATGGACCTCGTGGCCCGCAGCGGTGAGGGCGCGGGTCAGCCACGCCCAACGACGCTGGGGAACGCCTTCTTCAGGCTCCCATGTCTGGGCAACAACGAGGATGCGCATTGAGATCGTTCTCTTCCGAGGGGCTCTGGTGGTGGGACGACTTCGAGCGCATCAGCGCAGTCGCGCGTCTCTCGGACCGCATGCGGGAAGCGGGAGGCGGCTACTCGTTGTATGAACGGACAATCGCGGCGTTAATGGCGTCATAGTACTCACGTGTGTAATGGAAGGGGGCGGCACCCCACTTGTGATGGGCATCGGCGACGGGCGGGGCTTCCGGTGCGATGAGGCGCCACCCGCCGTTCCGAAGGGTTTCATAGTAGCCCTCGAGTACCTCGTTTGCGGTTGAGGCGAAGAATCCGAACGAACCTCTCGTATCGGCACCCGTTTCATCCCGCTCGGCCCATTTCACTGTGAGTACTCGGACGCGGTCGAAGAGACCGGCCTCCTGGAGGCGTTCCTTCGTCCGTTCGGCCGCAGCGGCGTAGAGCGTCCAGTGCTTCATCGACCCGAAGCCGTGGAGCGTCCATTCGTCGTCGAGAAGCTCGTAGGCGCCGCTATCGTGGCCGTCGATCGTCCGTGTGAGCACCGCGCCCGAAGGGTGAAGGAATATCCCTCCTCGCTCGTCGACGAGGTCGACGACGATGGCGAGGTCATCGTGAGCGATCTTTGCAGCCGATTCGACGACTCGATCAATCGCATCGCCGCGAAGGTCCCCGTGGAAGAGACGGTTTTGGAATCTGGAATCGAGCACGAACGTCTCCAGGGCGGGCACCGCGGCTGGGCGATCGATCGAGATCATCGATTGGCGGGCCACGTATGCGGATCGACGGAAAGCGCCTTTGGGCGCGAACTCGAACGCGTCGCGCGTCACGCACGACCCGTACATCACTTCGTCGATTCTCCGCACGTCGATTCCTCACCGCGCCTGGATGTCGTCGAGGACACCGTTCATGGGGCGAACGGAGCTCCGGCCGGGGCTTTCGGCATTCCGAAGCGCTTCGGTATCCTATCCGCGCGGGGAGGCGAGGTTAGCGTGAAACTGGAATTGTGGCGAAAACGGCTGTGGCACCTGCGTTTCGGTGGTATCGAGGGACTAAGGGAGTTTGAACGCAGGAGGAGCGCCTCAGGATTGCCGAGGAGGCCCGCCCGGAGGACTCGTCGAAGCGCCCGCCACGAGTGCAGCTTCGAACCGTGGCCGCTTCCTGAGCCCGCCGCATGGCGCGCGCGTCGTGGTCTGCGGGTCGGCGTCATCGCAGATGAATTCACCGCTACCGCGCTCGATTACGAATGGGAGCAGGTCCTCCTCGATCCGAAAACGTGGCGTGAGCAGCTCCAGGCCGATCCGATCGATCTGCTTTTCGCCGAATCCGCTTGGCACGGTAACGACGATCGTTGGAAGGGGCACTTCACCGGGCCGAATTCTCCTTCTTCGACGTTGAGGGAACTCGTCAGCGCATGTCGAGATGCCGGGGTCCCGACCGTCTTCTGGAACAAGGAGGACCCTGTCCATTTCGAGGATTTCCTCGCGGCCTCGGCGATCTTCGACTGGGTGTTCACGACCGATGTCGACAAGGTCGAAGCCTACAAGGAGAAGCTCGCCCATAGCCGTGTCGGTGTTCTCCCCTTCGCCGCTCAACCCGCGATTCATAATCCGATTCGCGCACTCGACTCCGCTGACCGACGACGTTCGCTCGCCTTCGCCGGAACGTACTTCAGAGACAAGTTTCCTGAGCGGCGTGAGCAAATGGAGATCCTGCTCGGCGGCGCGATCGACGCCGAGGCGAGGCTCGCGCGTCCGCTCGACATCTACTCGCGTTTCCGTGATGTTTCAGAGGCCTACCGTTTTCCGGAGCCGTTCGCCTCGCATGTCAGGGGTGAGCTCACGTACCCGCAGATGCTCACGGCGAACCGTTCATACAACGCGGTCATCAACGTCAACTCGGTTGTGGGCAGTCCGTCGATGTGCGCGCGTCGGGTCTTCGAGGTCGCTGCGTGTGGAACGCCGGTGGTCGGAGTCCGATCCGACGCGGTGTCGAGTTACTTCGCCGAGGATGAGATCGTTCAGGTGTCCGATCGGCTCGATGCCGCTCGGTGGTTTCGGGCCCTTGATTCGTCACCCGAGCTGCGAGATCGCATGGTTCACCTCGCCCAACGGAGGATTTGGGCCGCTCACACCTACGGTCATCGGATCGACACGGTCCTCGAGACCATCGGTTTGCGGGAGGCCGTGAAGAAGAACATGGTCGCCACTGCCATGATCTCGACGAATCGTCCTCAACAAGTTGATCATGTGCTTGAACAGATGGCTCATCAGCGCGGCGTTCAGCTTCAAGTGCTCCTCCTGACGCATGGCTTCACGCCCTCCGCCGCGCATAGATCGAGAGCGTCGGCGCTCGGGCTCGACGTCGACTGGGTCGAAGGGGACCCCGGATGGACGCTCGGCGATTGCTACAACAATCTCGTTGCTCGCGCCGACGGGGACGTGATCGCGAAGATCGACGATGACGACCTCTACGGCCCCCACTACCTCTTCGATCAGATCGCCGCGCTCTCGTATTCGAATGCCGAAATCGTCGGGAAGCACGCGCACTACATGTACCTCGCCGGTCGTGATGCGCTGTGCCTGCGCTTCCCCGATGCGGAGCTCGAGTGGTCGCACTTCGTAGCCGGGCCGACCATCGTGGGGCTGACTGAGGTATTCCGGCGGAATTCGTTCGAGTCGAGGACCACGGGCGAGGACAGCGCTTTCCTCCACAATGCTCAGGAGGGCGGCGCTAGAGTCTTCTCCAGCGACCGATTCGGATTCGTCCAAGTCCGTTCGACCTCGGGACGGCACACGTGGACGATCTCCGACTCTGACATCCTTTCAACATCTCGTGTCATCGCCTATGGGAAGGCATTCGATCATGTTCTCTTCTGAACCGCGCGGCCTCCGAGACCGCGGCCGACTCAGCGTCGTCGGACTCGGATACATCGGCCTCCCGACGGCGGTCGCGTTTGCGAGGGCCGGGTGGAGTGTTCGTGGCGTCGACGTGTCGACGGCGGTCGTCGAGACGATCAACGAGGGCAGGCTTCCCTTCGCCGAGGAGGGACTCGAATCCGCCCTCAGGGAAGTCATTGACTCCGGCGATTTCCGGGCGGCTTCAGCCCCTGAGGGGGCGGAGGTGTTCATCATCGCGGTCCCGACGCCGTTCGGGCCCGATCATGAGGTCGATACGCGCTTCATTCTGTCAGCAGCAGCCTCGATCGCGCCGGTTCTTGAAGGCGGGGAGCTCATCGTCCTCGAATCGACGGCCCCTCCCGGAACGACGGAAGTCATGGCGAAGGCGATCCTCGAGGCTCGACCGGATCTCGCGAGCGGACCGGATGCCGCCGACCGCGGGCTGCTGTTCGCCCATGCGCCTGAACGCGTCCTTCCCGGTCGGATCATGGTCGAACTCGTCAAGAACGATCGCATCGTCGGCGGACTCACCGTGGAGGCTGGACGTCGGGCCCGAGAGGTCTACGAGTCCTTCTGCGAGGGGACGGTGTCCGTGACGGATGCCGCAACGGCCGAGCTCGTGAAGCTCACTGAGAATTCCTTCCGCGATGTCAACATCGCCTTCGCGAACGAGCTCTCGCTCATTTGCGAGGATCTCGGACTCGATGTGTGGGAGGTCATCTCTTTGGCGAATCGGCACCCGAGAGTGTCGATCCTCCAGCCGGGCCCCGGGGTCGGCGGTCACTGCATCGCCGTCGATCCCTGGTTCATCGTCTCTTCGGATCCTGAAAGGGCCCGCCTCATCAGAACCGCGAGGGAGGTCAACGATTCGAAGCCCTTCGCAGTCGTCAACCGCGTTGAGGATCTCATCGACGTTCTCGGAGTTTCCGAGGCGACGGTCGGAGTGCTCGGTCTCGCCTTCAAACCTGATATCGACGATCTGCGCGAATCACCCTCAGTCACGATCGCGCAGCTTCTCTCCGACTCCGACAAGGTCGCTCGCGTGCTCGCGGTCGAGCCGAACATCTCGAACCTCCCGGACGCCTTGAGCGGGCGAAGCAATGTCTCGCTGGTCGACTTCGATTCGGCGCGCGATGGAGCGGATGTGCTCGTCCTGCTCGTCGACCACAAGGAGTTCCGCGCGATCGCAGCCGAATCCCTCAATGGGATCCCCGTCGTCGACACGAAGGGCCTGTGGCGGAGCGGGGCGGCGCGATGAGCTTCCAATTCCGAGAAACGCCCCTCATCATGGTCGTGTACGGCACCCGGCCCGAGGGGATCAAAGTCGCTCCGGTGATTCGTGCGCTTGAGGAGGATTCGCGCTTCAATGTGATGACCGTCATCACGGGGCAGCATCAGCAGATGCTCGACGAGGTCGACGAACTATTCGGCATTGAACCGGATATCGATCTGTCCGTGTTCGAAGCGGGTCAGTCGCTCAATCATTTGGCCGCCAAGATCGTCTCGCGCATTGACGGGATCCTTGCGGAGTTGACTCCGGATGCCCTCCTTGTCCAGGGGGATACCACTTCCGTCCTCATGGCGGCCATCGCCGCCTTCAACAGGCAGATTCCCGTCGTTCACCTCGAGGCGGGCCTGCGGTCGGGCGGGCTCGACAGTCCCTTCCCCGAGGAGGGGAACCGCAGGCTCGTGTCGCAGATCGCGAGGCTCCACCTTGCTCCGACCGCCCGCTCCCGAGAGAATCTCATTGCCGAAGGCGTTGATCCGGCATGGATCGCCGTCACGGGGAACACCGTTGTCGACGCGCTTGAAATGATGATCGACGGCGCTGGGCCATGGGCGAATCCTGTCGCCGAGCAGCTGGTGGAATCCGGAATGACGCTCGTGACCGTGACTTCGCATCGTCGGGAGAACTGGGGGCGTCCGCTGCGTCGTATCGGGCGCGCGATCCGCCGTGTCGCGGATGAACGTCCTGAAGTCCATTTCGTCCTCCCGCTCCACGCGAACCCGATCGTTCGCAACACCTTGGAGAAACTCCTTGGCGGCGCTTCGAACGTCTCGATCCTCCCGCCGCTCGACTACGTCGATTTCCTTCGTCTCGTCGAAGGGTCTGCGGTGGTTGTGTCGGATTCGGGAGGCGTTCAGGAGGAGGCCCCGAGCCTCAGGACCCCGGTTCTCATCCTGCGCGAATCGACGGAGCGCCCGGAGGCCGTGGAGTCCGGGTGGGGGACAATCGTCGGGACCGGCGAGGACGCGGTGTATGCGGCTCTCTCGGAAGCGCTCGATGTCATGGATGAGACCTCCGCCGCTCGAATGAGCTCGAATCCCTTCGGCGACGGCTCCGCGGCCCGCCGCTGCGTGAATGCGATCGCCGACCTCACGCTCGTCGGTGTGAGAGATGCCGACTTCGTCCCGGGGGAGGCGAAATGAGCAGTCGGCAGAATCGAGGGGCCGAGGTCGGTGAATGGCTCGCGACGACCCTCGTCGAGGTTCCGAGCGGGGGTTCCGGTGCGGTCGCTACCTGGCGCCTGGCCGAGGTTTCGGCTCGTCCGACCCTTGTCCAGTACATCGGCCAGCTGTGGAACCGGAGGCTCTTCATAGCCGCTGACGCGAGAGCGAAAGCATTCGCGACCTCGCGCGGTACCATCCTCGGCAAGGTCTGGCTCGTCCTCAGGCCCTTCCTCGACGCTTTCGTTTATTTCGTGATCTTCGGACTCCTGTTGAAGACTGGACGGGGAGTCGAGAACTTCCTCGCGTACCTCGTCGTCGGTCTCAACGTCTTCGGTCTCGTCCAATCCGGACTTGCCTCCGGAAGCGGGATCCTGTCCGGCGGCAAGAATCTCATCCGCGCTTTCTCCTTCCCGAGGGCATCGCTCGTGTTCTCATGGGCGATTCGGACGCTTCTGGATTTCATTCCGGTTCTCATCGCTTCGATCGCATTCATCGTCGTGGTCCCCCCGAGGGTGATGCCGGTGTGGACGTGGATCCTCATCATTCCGGTCATAGCGATAACGTGGATATTCAGCGTCGGCACGGCGCTCGTCGTCGCAAGCCTTACGGCTCGCATCCCGGACTTGAAGTTCATCTGGCCTCTTTTCACCCGCTTCTGGTTCTACGGCTCCGGGGTCTTCTTCTCCATCGATTCTTTCGCGGAGCATGCCCGTGTCCATGCGCTCATGGTCGCTAATCCGGGCTACCAGGCGATCGCTCTCGCCCGGAATGTGCTGGTTTACGGCACGCCGCCGACGGTGGAGGAATGGCTCTACATGTCCATCTGGGCGGGCGGTATGCTCGTGCTCGGCCTTGTCGTGTTCTGGTCTCATGAGGAGTCGTATGGCCGGGAATCTTGATCAGAACGACGAGCCGAAGAGGGGCATCGAGGTCTCCCTCGGCGAGCCCTCCGTGGTTGTCGATCACGTTCATCAGGTCTACCGAACCGAGACGACGGACAAGGCGGCGCGGAAGGGGGCGTCCGCCGTAGCGAGGGCGATGAACCGTCTGTTCCGTTGGCCGATCAAAGTCGATGTTCATGCGGTGAACGATGTCTCGCTCGTCGTTCGCAGCGGCGAATCAGTCGGCATTCTCGGCCTCAACGGTTCGGGCAAGTCCACCCTCCTGAGAATGATCGCGGGCGTGGAGCCTCCGATGGCGGGCCGGGTGCTCGCGCGCTCTCAGCCGACCTTGCTCGGAGTGGGAGCGGCGCTCGTGCCTGATCTCACGGGAATCCGCAATATTCGGCTCGGGTGCCTCGCGATGGGCCTCACGCTCGAGGAGACGAAAGCCGCCACTCCGGCGATCGTGGAGCTCGCAGGCATCGGTGATTCGATCTATCGGCCGATGAAGACCTACTCCTCGGGCATGGGGGCGCGACTGCGCTTCGCGATCAACGCCGCGTCGCAGCCGGACATTCTCCTCATCGACGAAGCGCTGGGAACCGGCGATGCGTCATTCAAGAAACGTTCCGAAGATGTTCTCGCCGAGATCCGCCGCGCTGCCGGGACGGTGTTCCTCGTCTCTCATGCTGCGCAGACCGTTGAGGAGATGTGCACGAGGGCCGTCTGGATGCACGAAGGGCGCCTCATCGCCGACGGACCGGCCTGGGAGACGGCCCGGGCGTACCGTTTGTGGGCGTGGCGCATCGCTGAAGGCAAGACGGAGGAGGCCGATCGCCTGCTCGCAGAGGCGAAGGAGAAGTACGCTCCGCAATCCTTCGAACTGCTCGAAGGCGGTACGCGGAAGGCGTTTCCGATCCACGTCGCCCATTGAGCCCGAAAATACGCCTGGTTGGACACGTCCGGAGTTTTTCCATAGACTCATCCCCGCGAGTTGCAAGGCTCGCAGTAGGGCAGTGGCGCAATTGGTAGCGCACCGGTCTCCAAAACCGGCGGTTGTGGGTTCGAGTCCCGCCTGCCCTGCCAGAGTCGAAACGAAGGGGGCATCATGGCCGACTCGATCGCCGACGGCGCCATGGCGCCGAAGGATCGCACGAAGACCGGTGCGACGCGTGCTCGTGGTGAGGCCGCGCCGGATGAGAAGAGGCCGAACGTCTTCAAGCGGATCTGGATCTTCATCACCCAGGTCATCGCCGAGATGAAGAAGGTCGTGTATCCGACCGGCGAGGAGACATGGACCTACTTCGTCGTCGTCGTCGTTTTTGTGGCGGCAATCATGGCTTTCACGGGACTTCTCGACCTCGGATTCGGTAAACTGAATGCATTGATCTTCGGCTGACGCCGAACGGACCCGCCCGCAGAGACTGCAGGCGGGTTTCTTCTACCGCGTCGGCCCCGACCACGCCGGTGCGCCGGCGCCAGGAGGAATGCGTGAACGAGGACATGGCGAACGTCGAATTCGACGATGAGGCCGCAGCCGCTCGAGAAGGACTCGAAGAGGCGGCCGTCGAGCAGTCGGAAGCAGCGGTCGAAGAGGCCATCGAGGGGGACGAGGCCGAAGCGCGCGCCGAGTCGGATCCCGCACAGGCCGATCCGCTCGAACGCTTCCGCTTCGAGATCATGACGATCCCGGGCGACTGGTACGTGCTGCACACCTACTCGGGCCACGAGCGCAAGGTGAAGGCGAACCTCGAGCAGCGCATCGCCAGTCAGAACATGGAGGACAAGATCTTCCGCGTCGAGGTCCCGGACGAGTACATCACCGAGTTCAAGGGCTCCGCGAAGAAGCGCGTTCGCCACGTGCGCATTCCCGGCTACGTCGTCGTCTGCATGGATTTCGATGACGACTCGTACCGCGTCGTCAAGGACACCCCTGCGGTGACGGGTTTCGTCGGAGATCAGCGCAACCCCGTTCCCTTGAGCATCGATGAGGTCGTCGACCTCCTGAAGTTCAACGTCCTCGAAGAGGCGGGGCCCGCGGCCCAGCCCGTGCAGGTCGTCAAGGAGCAGATCCGCCTCGCCTTCGAGGTCGGCGAGATCGTCACCGTCACCGATGGGCCTTTCGAGGCCATGGAGGCGACGATCTCGGAGATCTCGCCCGAGACCGAGAAGCTCAAGGTCCTCGTCACGATCTTCGAGCGGGAGACTCCTCTCGAGCTCTCCTTCGATCAGGTCGCCAAGCGCGAGGAGTGAAGTCGCGCACCCGGACTTGGGAACGGGTCCGGGTGGGCGATAGGATCAGCATTCGTGCGTACTGGGTTCACTGCGCCCTCGGGCCAGTGAGACCGTGCGCCGCCGGGACGGCAGCCGCCGCCCCGGGCACGTGACAAGAAAGACCCGAAACATGGCACCGAAGAAGAAGGTCACCGGCCTGATCAAGCTTCAGATCGCAGCCGGCGCCGCTACTCCCGCTCCGCCGGTCGGCCCCGCGCTGGGCCAGCACGGCGTGAACATCGTCGAGTTCACCAAGGCGTACAACGCCGCGACCGAGTCGCAGCGCGGCTCGATCGTCCCCGTCGAGATCACCGTCTACGAGGATCGTTCCTTCACTTTCGTCCTCAAGACCCCCCCGGCCTCGGAGATGATCAAGAAGGCCGCCGGCGTCCAGAAGGGCTCCGGCACCCCGAACACCGCGAAGGTCGGCTCCATCTCGATGGATCAGGCCCGCGAGATCGGCCAGGCCAAGATGGTCGACCTCAACGCGAACGATGTCGAGGCCGCCGCCAAGATCATCGCCGGCACCGCCCGCTCCATGGGCATCACGGTCACCGACTGACCCCCGAAAACCCCTGTGGTAGGGCAGGCGCTGCCCGGAACCCACGACTGCAAGGAGAAGAAGCAGCATGACGAAGCGCTCCAAGAGCTACCGTGCCGCGGCCGAGAAGGTGCACGCGGACGTTCTCTACACCCCTCTCGAGGCCATGAAGCTGGCCAAGGAGACCACCGTCACCAAGTTCGATTCGACCGTCGAGGTCGTCCTCCGACTCGGTGTCGATCCTCGTAAGGCCGATCAGATGGTGCGCGGCACCGTCTCCCTGCCGCACGGCACCGGCAAGACCTCCCGGGTCTTGGTCTTCGCCGTTGGCGAGCGCGCGCAGGAGGCGATCGACGCCGGAGCCGACGAGGTCGGCGGCGACGAGCTCATCGAGAAGGTCGCCAAGGGCTACACCGACTTCGATGTCGCCGTTGCGACGCCGGATCTCATGGGCAAGGTCGGCCGTCTGGGCCGCGTGCTCGGCCCCCGCGGCCTCATGCCGAACCCGAAGACCGGCACGGTCACCATGGACGTCGCGAAGGCGATCAAGGAGATCAAGGGCGGTCGTATCGAGTTCCGCGTCGACAAGCACGCGAATCTCGCCTTCATCGTCGGCAAGTCCTCTTTCTCGGCCGTTCAGCTCGCCGAGAACTACGCGGCGGTCCTCGATGAGGTCCTCCGTCTCAAGCCGGCGTCCGCCAAGGGCCGCTACATCTCGAAGGGCACCGTGTCCACGACGATGGGCCCGGGCATCCCGCTCGACGTCACCAAGACGAAGAACCTCGCCTCTGAGGATGCTGCCTGAGCTGCTCGAGTAGGCGGCGGGATGATGGGACTCTTCATCATCCCGCCGCTTTCTTGTCATCCTGATCCGAGTACGTGCGTGACGCCTTCACGAACACGTAATGTGAGCAGGTGGCAATGACAACTGTGAAACGGCTCCTCCGCACTGCGTGGCAACAGGTGCTCAGGCCCCGATTCTCAGTTCTCATTACTTTGGAAGGGACGGAGCTGGCGGGCGCCGTGGAGCGGAGCATTCGTTCGGCACTCAACCAGGGCATCCGGAGCCTCGAGGTCGTTGTCGTCCATCGAGAGGGCGCAGCAGAAGTCAATGAACGACTAGAATTCCTCCGGCGCAGGGATCCGAGGATTCGCCTTGTCGTACATGCTGAACACGGAGAATTCCGGCGTGCAGCCTCCCGTGTTGAAGCGTTGAAAGTCGCGACAGGACGTTATCAGTTCTTCTTGGAGCCTCCGGCGAAGCTCGCTGGGGGCGTGCTTGAACGAATATGGGAGCGAATCGAATCCGATCGGCCCGATTTGCTCATCGTCTCCCCGGAATCGAATGCGGCAACTCGGCCATTTCGAATCGATGAGAATCCTGACTTCATCAACGAGGTTTCTCTTCCGCAGATCTTGTGGAAGAAGCGAGAATGGACCCCCAAACTCCTCACGCTCCGTGATGCTTATTGGGAAGCTGAGCGGTGCTTGGAACTCGTGCTTGCGGCGGAGCGGATTATCCGTGTGCAGGATCGTTTGACTGACCGCTCTGACAGCCCGCCCTCTTCGCCCCGCTTAGCGCTCGAGCACGGGGCCGACGACATTCTCGAGCTCTCGTTCTCGATCGCGCATCGCATGTCGATGCTGGCGTCATCATCGTCAGCGATTCAGAAGAGTGCGCAGCGAGGCATGCTGAAGCATGATCTTTCGCCGTGGATTGCGCAATACGGTGAGTGCTCCGAGGCGGTCGCGCACTCAGTGCGAACACTCGTGCGTGCGCTATCTGAGACCTTTGCAGAACTCGACTGGTTGGGGATTCCCTTTTGGGATCGTCTGCTTGCGTGGTGCATAGCCCAAGATCGCAGCTCAGATGCCCGAGAAGTCATCATCTCTCGCCGTCTGGACTCAGGTTCTGTTCCACTCCGACGGCAACCTCAAGGCGGCTTTGAGATCGCTTCGCCCGTCCTCGCCCGCATATCGCCACCGGTTTGGGCGAAGCAACTTTCGCCGGTGGATCTTTCTTTGCACGTCGAGCTTTGGGATGTCGAGCAAGTGAAGGACTCGTGGCGCATCACGCTGAGCACTCGAGTTCCGGGAATCGCTCCTTCGGATCTTCCTGATCCAATTGTGAGAGTCCCGGGGGAGGGTAGAGCCGGTGAAGCCCTTTCCTGGGTTCGGACGCGAACAGTCGGAGTGGACATGCAGGCGGGTGATCCGTGGCGCACTTACGAGGAGGGAGGCGTGCTCCTCGAAGGCTCAGATCCCGTACCGGAGCGCCTCATGGTTTTGGTCAGTGTGAATGGCACTGAGCTTTCCCGCGAGATCGTCATTCCTCGATCCGGGCGAACTCATGCGGAACCTTCTGTTGATGCCTTTTCTCTTGCAGATGATGTTGCCCTCTTCGAGGGCGATGCAGGTGAGCAAGGCTCCTTCGATCTGTGGTTGGCCTCTTCCTCGGTGTCCCATCGGCTCCCGGTGGAGCTTGTCGGGAGGAGATGGCTCGCTCGTTTTGATCTGTCAACGTCTCTGCCGCGAGGCGGCTACTTCCTTCGGTGGAGCCTCTCTGGAGGGGATATGCCGACGGGGTGGTGTCGATCAGCGGCAGGTTTCGCTCACCATCCGGTTCGGTGCGTCGGGAATCGCCTGGCGGTTGAGGTTGCGCGACGGCAGGGGGATCAGATCGGTGTTGTGCTCTCTGCGCCTGTCTCGTCCCGTGAATGGTCGCGGTACGGGCAGCATCAGTTGGCTTCCAATCCCTCGCCGCCTGTGACACGCGGCGTCTTCTTCGATTCCTTCTGGGGCAAGAACACCGGTGATAGCCCTGGAGAGCTGTGCCGCGCCCTCCACGAAGCGGGTTGCGACGTGCCGCTGTGGTTCTCGGTTGGTGATGGCAGAGTAGCCGTTCCCGATGGTGCGATCCCGATCGTGGTCGGTACTGCGCAGTGGTACGAAGTCATGCGCGGAGCCCGGGTCATCGTGTCGAACAATCACCTTCCGCCGTGGTTCGCGAAGCAACCGGGGCAGTACTGGATTCAAACGTGGCACGGGACTCCGATCAAGCGTCTTCTTCGAGATGCTCCGAGGCAGTTCATCCCGTTGAACTATCGGAGGCTGATGGAGCGCCAAGTGCCCCAGTGGGACTTGCTTCTCGCCCAAAGTGAGCAGGCGGCGCACGACATGCGGTCGTCAACGGGGTACGGGGGTGAAATCCGGGTTGGGGAGCTTCCACGGAATGCTCGTATGGGGCGCGCCCGTCCGGAGGAGATCCGCAAGGGGCTGTGCATCGCCCCTGATGCCTTCGTCGTCCTGTATGCACCGACTTGGAGGGATTCTGATCAATCGGGAAGCACCTCCGCGGACTCGCTCGTTGATCCAGGTGAGCTTGCTCGACGAGCCAATGTCACCGTAATGGTGCGGAGTCACCACATGTCGGTGGCGTCGATGAGCTTCGACGGAGCAATCGATGTCAGCGGCTACCCCCACGTGGAGGACCTCATGTCGACAGCGGACATTCTCATTACGGACTATTCGTCGATTGTCTACGACTTTGAACTCACGGGGCGCCCGATCATCCTCCACGTGCCAGATCTCGAGTGGTACCGCGACGTAGAGCGGGGGTTCTACCGAGAATGGCCGCCGAATGATCGCTATCCCATTTCGACGAACCTCGGCGAGCTCGTCGCAGAAGTTCAACGAGCCAGGTCACGAGGCCGGATCGCACTCGACTTCGACTGTAGCGTCATAGAGGAGAACACCTCGTGGCTGGTCGAGCGCATCATTCGCCGCCTGAACGACTAGCCCGCTGGATGTGTGGTCTGTGTGGGGGCTGGGGGCATGGCAGGGTAGGCGGTGGTTGGCGTCTGGTTCCTGATGGTTTCGCATTCGATGGAGCCTGGCGTCCCAGGTGGTCTTGTCTGCGGTGCCTGTGGTAGGTGCGCTCACATGAGGTGTCACCAATCCCTACATCAGACCCTGTCGGCATCCGGAATGTGCGAGCCGTGGTTGTCGGGTGCTCGTTCTCAGTGGGATCGCAGGAGGGGACGCGCAGAGGAGCATTGATCCCTGTAGAAGTCTTGAAGCGCCTCACGGCCTTCTCGAGAATAGGATGCGACAGCTAATTCGGAGCTCGAAGAGGTTGAAGAGGGGAGCGCAGTAGATGCGGATCGCTCGGACTGGGGAGCTTGAGATGGGATTAAAGGCTTCGGTAACGGTAGCTCCGCTTCTGCGCGAGCATGACGGAGGCGTCCATGATGATCACCCCCTGCTTGCTCGTCGGGCCCGAGAAGCAAGAGCGCTCGACCTCAACTCCGAGCCTTGGGCGCTCGTCTGCGGTTCCGTGGGCGTCAGTGTGGACGGTGAGGAAGCTGCGTCTGCTTCTCGGGAGCCTGAAGACCACGACGGCGTTGTCTGGGCCGCGCAGATGATTTGCCGTCACGACTCGCGGGTTCAGCTCGGCGGAACTCCCATCGTTCAACGGGTCGACAACGATGCGCACTTCGCGCGTTGGAGCAGTATCGAGATCTTCAAGCAGATTCTCGATTACGAGATTCCGCGCCTGCTTGAGCTCGACATCGAGAAGAATCCTTGGCTCGGTCGGCTCATCATCTATCGTCTCTTGGAAGTGACCGAGGCTGACCGTGGGCACGTGTATGGGGCTTCGAAGCTGACTGGCCAAGAACGCGCTTGGGTGGCTCAGCGCCTGCGCGAAGTCGTCGGCGCCCTTCCACCGGCGATGATCGAGAGTTACGAAGCGACTCCCGTTGCGCCCAATCGCTTGGCCGCTTTCCTCGCGCTCGCAGGCGGGCGGATGCCCAAGCCGGCACTGATGGCGGATATCCCGTCCTGTCCGGCGCGAAGAGTGAATGTGTTCCATGCCGATGGGACTCGCGCCGCGGGTCGCTGGCTCGTCGACGGCGAGAGCGTTCAACCCGCATCGGTGAAGACGATTGACCACAGGTTCTTCGATGACGTTTTCGTTCAAGAAACGATCGTGTGGTTGCCGCGTGGCGAGGTCGAGCTGGTACTGGAGGGCATAGCGAGCAACGTTGCTCCCCCCAAGCGTCGAGGGCCCGTACTGCGCCCGTCCCCGTCGCTGCTCTTGCGCTTTGGCCGGGCGGTTTCATGGCGTAGCCGAAAACTGATCAACAGACTCGCTCCCGTCAAGAGGGGGGCATCTGCGAAGCGGGCGCAGGCACAGGGCATCGTCGGCGCTCAGCCGAGTGAAACCGCTCGGAAGCTCGTTTGGCTCTACATGGACCGCCACGATTCCGCAGGCGACAACGCCGAACCCCTCTACCGTTACGCCTCGCGCAACGTGCCCGGGGTGCGCCATGTCTTCGCCCTCGAACGTACCAGCGGAGACTGGAATCGCCTGGAAGGCGACGGCTTCGACCTCGTCGACATCAACGGCGAGCAATTTGACGATTCCTGGGCGCAGGCCGATGTGCTCCTCCTCGCCGACATCGGCGATCCAATTGCCCACCCGCGTCTTACTGGCAATCGCACACGGCGAGATCAGACAGTCGTCTTCCTTCAGCACGGCGTCACCATGCGGGACATGTGGCGGTGGATGAATGGCAAACGAATCGACTACCTGGTGACTGCAACGGAAGCCGAACGCGACTTCATCGCTGCTGATCATTCGTCGTACGCGCTGACGGAACCACAGGTCTTGCTCACCGGATTTCCCCGCCACGACTTGCTTCACCCTCTCCTGGGAAGAGAAAGAGACCGGATCGTTCTCGCGCCGACATGGCGGGTTTCGCTGGCGCATCGTCTCGAGGCCGATCCTGAGGACTACGCGGCGCTTCACTCGGCGTATGCACCTTGGCTCAACCTCGCTGAGCGACTCGAATCGCGCGGTTTCCATCCGGTGCTATTTGTCCATCCGAAGATCGCCTTGCTCGCCCCCCAATGGATGGTCGGCCTCGGCATCGAAGCGACAACGGGCCGCGATGTTCCGGATCAGCTGTCTCAGGCGATCGCAACGGTCTCGGATCGATCCTCACTCCTCGATGACGCGATGCTCCTCGGCGGTGCGGGCATCGTATGGGATCCGAGTGGCGCTCCCGACACGGATCATTATCGGGCGAATCATGTTTCTGCCGGCGCATGTGAGGCGCTGAGTGCGGACGATGTTCTCGACCTCGTTGATGGCATAAGCGCAGGCCGAATAGAAGCAGCTTCAGATTTCACGATCCCCGACGATCGTGCCAGGGAACGCCTCGTCGCACGCCTGCTCGACCTCGGCTTCGACGTGGCGGCGGAGGAACGGCGACCGCGAATGATCGGCCACCCCCGCGTGAGCCTTGTGGCCGCTGTTTTCGGTGTCGAGGAGTACTTGCCGGCATTCTTCGATTCACTCGATGCACAGGACTATCCGCATGAGGATCTCGAGGTCATCCTCATCTGTGATGGGGTGAAGGATGCTTCACCCAGGATCTGCCGCGAGTGGGCCGAGCGCACCGATATCTCCGTGACTGTCATCGAGCAAGCGAATGCTGGCCAGGGGGCCGCGCGTAACCGCGGATTCATCGAGTCAACGGGGGAGTGGATCGGCTTCCCAGATCCTGATGACACCATCAACCCGGAGTACGTTTCAGAAATGATGGCGGCTCGGGACCTGCGGAGCCCGTTACTCGTCTCGCGAATGCGGATTCGGAAGAACGGCGAGCTCTTCCCCCATCCGCTTGACTTCCGATTCGCCAAGGGGATCCAGACGCTCGATGCCGAAACGGATCCCCGCTGCATCCAGCTCGCGACCAACTGCTGCCTCATTCATCGCGAAGCGATTGAGGCACTCGGCAGTGAGCCCTTCCCGGAGGACCGCGAAGCTGCGACTTTTGAAGACGCGATGCTCATCGGCGAACTCAGAGCAATAGACACCCGCATGGTGGTCGTGCCCGACGCCGAGTACATCTATGAAAAGCGCTCGGCCGGTGACTCGACCGTCCAGAGCGCCTGGACGAAACCCGGCCGCTATCTGGCTCAGTTCACGGACAGGTACCTGCCCTATCTGGAGCGCTCGGCGGACGCCGAATGGGCCCAGCAAACGGTCCTTTACGACCTCGGATGGTATTTCCAGCACGTCGACGGGACGGAACTCGGGGCGGAGCTCGAAGCGATCTGGCCCGAACACATCGAGCTCCTCACCAGGGTGCTCGCGCATATCGACAGGGATCAGATCCTCTACTCGCCATGGTCCCACTTGACGGGTGCTGCTCGGGCAAGGCTGTACCTCTTGAAGGGTGAAGAGCGCGCATACGTCGTGGATCGGGGCGCAGTCCTTGAAAGCTATTCGCGCGACTTCGGGGCCTTCGCCTCTTCGCGCGGCCGAGACAAGGCGATGTACGGACCGCATGAAGTGGGCTCCGTTCTGAAAGGCGCCGAAGCCGAGGCCGGCTACGAACCGGGAATCCCGAGGATTCCTGTCTGGCCGACAAAACCCCGACTGCCTTGATCATCTGAGGTCGCGTTGTGGCCGAATCGATACTGCTCGCCTCTTGAGTTGAGAATCTGACTCGATACCCTTTAGAGAGCAAGTGTGGACGTCAGGCAGGAGTTACGGCAGTGGGTTCCGAAGCGCCATCGTTCAGGAGGAGAGGGCGCAAGGTCAAGCGCGCCTTCGGCCCCCTTGTCATCGAAGTGGGGCTGGTCGGCGCCCTCGCACTCGCTGCTGTGGCCTTCGTCGGAGGCTTGCCGACCGGCGCGGATGACCACCGATCACCTGATCGTCAGGTGGCCGCACCGTCCGACGCCGCCCAGTCGGCGGCGGAAAGATCCCGGGTTGCTCGCACAGATCGCGCACAGTCGTCGTCGAACAAGGATCCCGAGTCCGCTCAGTCCGCTACGGATGAGGGGCTTAACGGCGATCATACTTTGGCGACGGATGGAGGAGCAGGGGGCCTGGCTCCCAGTCCGTATCTGCCGGCTTCCAACGGAGGCGGCTATGGGAACACCGGGGCTGGAGGCGCTTCGATCGGCTGGACGCCCTCGTCGGACACGGCTTCTTCTTCGACGAATTCGCCCGCGCCGACTCCGGACCCCTCCGAGTACGCGGACTCGACTCCGGAAACGCCGGCACCTGAACCGACACCGACCTATCCTGACTCCGGCGACGAATCCGGGACGACACCGGATCCGGAGCCCGTCGTTCCGTCCGATCCAGACCCGGGTGCGAACACGGATCCTGCCGGAACCGGCTACTGAGGCTCATGCGAGTTGCATGAGAAGGAGTAGGGCTGCGGGGAGTGGAAACTGCGGAACGATTGCCCCGCAGCCGCCCGTTCCGCTCGCGCGGCAGATGAGTGAGAGGTCTTGTGGAGCAGTTGAAAGGGAAAACATCGGCTAGGACGATGCTCGTCGGACTCCTGCTCCTCTCCGGTCTCGGGCTGGCGATAGTCGCCTCTTTCTATTCAAGAACAGGCGGGCTCATCATTTTCAACCTCCTCCTGTCCGCGGGGATCGTTTTTTGCCTGATCTCAATCCGCCGCCTTCGTTGGGCCCTTTCGACGTGCCGACGGCACCTGCGCGATGCTCAGTATGAAGGGCGATCGCTGAGGAACGAGACGAAAGACCTGCGCCGCCAAATCAACAGCCTGACGGAACGCCTCGGCACCGAGGGGGCGTCATTCAGCGTGAGCGGCGAATCGCGGGCGCAGCACAACCCGGAGAAGGCCGATTCGCGCAGGCCGAAGACATTCATCGGTCGAGCCGCCGCTCTGTCCCCCGAATCGCGCTCACGAGCGGCACTGCTCAATGATCTTCTGAAAGTCGAGGGCCGTTCGAGCCGCTGCGTGTTTCTCGTGGCAGATCCGAGATTCCCGACGCTGGAAGAGAACCTGCGGCGCGAGGGCTTCGAGCCGATTCTCCTGAGACCGACGATGGTCCACATCGCCCTTGATCAGATTGACCCTCATGCGATGATCATCGATCGCAGAGCATTTTCTTCAGGCCCCTGGAGGGGACTGGAGTCCTCAATGGGTTTTCAGCTCCTTGCGGAACTGCTCTCCGGGATCTCACGCCTCCGCAACCAGGGGAAGACGGTGCTCCTCCTCGGAACCCCTCCCATCATTGATGTCAATTCACGGATGATCGAGGAAGCTGTTTCCCTGGTGATCAAGGACATGAGTGCTGTGAACTGGGAAGCCGACGCGCCTGAGCCCGCCCTTTTCGCCGCAATCGGAAGGGGCGCCCAGGAATGACCATCTCAGTGCCTGCGAGGACTTCCCCCTTGAAGGGCAGCTGCGTCCTCTACGGAGACGTCAATCTCAACATCCATCATTGACGGTTCCGCGATCTGGCTCGTTTCAATGGCGCGTGTGCTGAGTACCTGCTTCGAGGACGTGCATCTCCTCCTCAAAGCCCCTCCTGTCACTTCGCGGCTCCTCGAGGAAATCGAGGGAATAGCGAATATTCATGTCACAGGACCTTCCGGCGAGGAGCAGGAGTTCACGCCGCGAGTGTCCGCCCAGAGAATCGCCGGTCTGGTCGCCAAGCATCAACCTCGTGCAGTCATTGCTCGAGGGAGGCGGGTCTGCGCATACCTCGCCAACTCGACCAGGCTGAAAGGGCTGCTCTGGGCTTATATGACCGACGTGCCTCATTCCGTCACGGGAATCGATGACAAGACCCGCGCCGATATTGATCATATTTGCGCGGCCTCATTCCGATTGTTCGCTCAGACCGAAGACGCGCGAGCCTTCCTCGAATCGCAATTCCCCTCTGCGGCGGGGAAGACGCTGCTTCTTCCGCCGATGATTCCTTCAGAAGAATTGGACGCCATTCGGGCTGCTGGCGAGGTCGGTGCGAAAGCGCCTCGTTTCCCGGAGCCCGGAGCTCCGCTCCGTCTCGGCTATGCGGGGAAATTCGCGAAGTCGTGGATGACTCGGGAGATGTGCGAGCTCCCCGGACATGAACCATTCGCGGGAAGGGTGAATCTGGACCTCGTCGGAGATAAGTTCCAGAACGACCCCGGGGACCGGAGGTGGTCGGAGCGGATGCGCGCCGCTGTCGAACTGCCCGGGGTCAACTGGTGCGGCGGCCTGTCCCGGCTGGATTCGATGAGGGTCATCGCCGGGTGCGACTTGGCTCTGAGCTTCCGCGCGGGGGAGATGGATTCCGTCCACGAGCTTTCGACGAAGGTTCTCGAGTATTGCGCCGTCGGTGTGCCCCCGGTGATCAACAAGAACCTTCAGCATGTTGAGCTTTTCGGCGAGGATTACCCCCTGTACGTGAACGACGGCGATTACGAGGATGTGATCCGTCGAGTGCTCGAGGATCCGCTTCTCATCGCCGAGGCGAGAAAGAGGCTGCCGGCGATCGCATCGCGGTTCTCGATCGAAGCCGCTCGTACGCGACTCCGCGAGACCTTCGCTGGAGGGCTGCTGGAGGACATCGATGAATACGCCGACTCTGGCGAGCCGCTGCGGGTTCTCGTCGCCGGTCATGACTTCAAGTTCTGCGGAGAACTCATCGACGGGCTCTCCGTCGCGCGAGGAATCGACCTGAGGATCGACAAGTGGACGGCCCTGGCGGTCCACGATGAGGCGGAGAGTCGGCGCCTGCTCGAATGGGCGGACGTCATCGTGTGCGAATGGTGCGGGCCGAACGCCGTCTGGTACTCCCAGCACAAGCGGCCCCGACAGCGCCTCATTGTGCGTCTGCATCGCTTTGAATTGGGCGCTCCCTGGCTGAAAGACGTCGAATTCGAGAAGGTCGACCGCTTGGTCTGCGTTTCTCAGCACATTGTCGACACGGTGCGCGATTTGCTCCCCGAGATTGCCGATCGCCTGTTCCTGATTCCGAACACGGTCGATTGCTGCGACCTCAATCGTCCGAAGGCGCCTGGATCGCACTTCCACCTTGCGATTATCGGCGTGACGCCAATCCTTAAGAGGCTGGATCGGGCTCTTGATCTCATCGCGGCGCTCGTGCGGCGAGATCGCCGATTCACTCTCCACATCAAAGGCCGCTATCCCTCGGAATATCCTTGGCTGTGGAGGGATGCGGAATATCATGAGTACTTCTCAGACTGTTATCATCGGATCTTCAATGATCCGGAGATTCGCGATCACATCGTTCTCGATTACTTCTCCCCCGATGTGGCGAACTGGCTGAGGGGAATCGGTTGGGTCCTTTCGCCCTCGACGGAGGAGAGCTTCCACCTCGCTCCGGCGGAGGGGATGGCCAGTGGGGCGGTGCCGGTCATCTGGGACCGCCCAGGAGCAGCTGGAACCTTCGGACAGGAGTGGATCGTCGAGGATTCTGCGGACAGGATCGCGGAGTTCATCGGCGGTGTCGCGCGGGACGAACAGAGATTCCATGACTTGCAGGAGAGGGCGGTTGCGGCGATCGCTCGTTATGATCGTGGGAAGATCATTGCGACGTGGTTTTCCCTGATTTTTGCTCGAGTTTGAGCCGATTCTCCGAACCGGGCGTTGAAACGCCCCGCGGAAACAAGGGGATCCGCAATGCTCACCCCGGTTGCAGTTGAGTAATCACTCGGTGAAACGATCGGGGAAAGTCCTTCGGTACCATTGCTCGGCGAAGGGGTCAGGCATCTCGGTCGAGGGGTTGAAAGGCCGCTCCGGGAAATCGAATTCTGAGCTGCCCCGGCGCCACCCGAGGTGAGTCCCCCGAATATGCCGTGCGAGGATTCTCGGTTCGATGTCCTGCTGCGTCAAGGACACCGAGTGGTTGAGCACCTGGGCGTCCTCAGGGATGCGGAGCGGCTGGTAGGCGATCTTCGAGGAGAAGCGCCCGCGCACGGTGTCGAGGTGGAGGTAGTCCGTGCAGCGGCGGATCGACCGATCGGGATCGGCGTCGGCTCGCACGACCGGCGGCGCGTCGCAGACCTCGTAGCGCACGACCCCGGAGGGAGCTTCGTCGAGGTAAGCGCGGATCGGACGCGAGTCCTCGGTCATCGGGATCTCGTCGATGTCGCTCTGATAGACATTGGCCGCTGCCGCGAGGAAGCGCCAGCGCGCATGCTCCCAGGCGATGTACTGCCCGAAGTCTGAGGTCCAGGGCGTCCCGGTCATGCCGAACTTCTGCGGCCAGTCGACGACGAAGCCGATGTCGAGCCCGGGTACGGACTTGAGGACATCGAGGACGTCCTCGAGCCCGTACAGGGTCGAACGATTGTCGTAGACGATGGCAGCGGTGACCTCGTGATTGACGACGAAATTGGTCAGCCAGTCGTGCATGGCCTCCAGGGTGTTGTCCCGGTTGAGGGTGACGGCCGCCGTCCTGCCGGCGAAAAGATCACGGAATCCCCGACCCGGCTGGATCTCCCACTGCACGCGGTCGGCGCTGATGGTGAGCCGGTCGGGCGGAGCGTCCACCGGCAGGCGCAAACGGGAGACCCGGTTGAGCTCCTGCCAGGCGTTCTCGGGGATGCCGAGGGGCTGGCCATCCGCGGAGAGGCGGTAGGAGGAGACGTCCTCCCGGAGATTGAGGCGCGGAGGGCCGATGGCGATGAGTTCGCCTCCGTCGATGAAGACATCGGAGAACAGGGTGAGGCCGTCGTGCCTGGCGAGGTAGTCGGCCGTGATCGCCTCACGCTCAACCGGTGGCGTCCTGAACAGCCCGGAGGACTGGGGGAACTCGACCGCCTTGGGGCGCAGGATGCGGAACACCCCCTCCGCCCTCGGTGCTCCCGGGCGCTGGGCGCTCAGGGCCCTCCGGTCCAGGGCCGCGCGGATGCCGCGCACCCGTTCGCACATGCCGTCGAGCATCTCGGGCAGGGAATCGGGCGAGCAGGGCTCCTCGGCAAGGACGAACTCGCGCGCACCCGAAGCCGGGGAGGATACCGCCCAGGGCGGGGCGTCCGGAGCCGACAGGGCCCGGGACACCGCCCGTGCGCCGAGAGCGCTCGTGGCGGTCAGACTCAGGCGGATCCTCGGGGCCGGCGCGGAGAGCATCTGGAACTGCACCTTGAGCCGGGACCCATCCGGGGTGCTCGTCGAGGTCTCGAGGACGATCGTGCGTCTGCGCCACAGGAACTGCTTGTCCCAGCCGAGCGGCCCGAGCGCGCGCGTGACATATCCCTGGGCGAACTGCAGGGCGTCGAATCGGGGGAGGGCGGCGTCGAGTTGATCCGCCCACAGACCCCGGACGGCGTCCTGGTCGTAGTCTTCCGGGAACGCGGCCCGGAGCCGGTCGATGAGGAGCGGGTCGATCCAGCGCGCCTCCTTAGGTGCGCGCCGCTCGGCTCGGAAAGCAGGGCCCTCCCCGGCCTCGGCGAGCCCGCGAATACGGGCGAAGCGCAAGGCGCGGTCGTGCCGGAGCGCAGTCCCCTCGAGGGCGTTCTCGGTGAAGTAAGCGCCGAGGGGCAGGGCGCTCGGAATGTAGAGGGGGCGCGGTGCAGGGGAGCTCCCGCGGTCGGCGAACCCGAAATCGACGACGCGCACTGGCTGGGCGACGCTCGCCCTCGCGCCCCTCGAGGAGGGGAGGAGGGCCTCTTCGACCTCGTATCCGTCTATCGCGATCGGAATCGGATCGTCGGCCGCCGCTTCGTTGAGGGGCGGGCCCGAGCGGAGGACGTACTCATCGGTGCGGGCGTGCAGGACGCTCGCGGCCAAGGGGAACAATTCGAAGCGCCCGTGCTCGAGGACGCCGGCGGGCGTGTAAAGGTCCTCCCAGGGGGCGCTTCTCGGGCCGAAGGGGAAGTCCCAATCGACGACGATGCACGTCTCGGAGGATCCGAATCCCGCTGCGAGGGCGTCCAGCAGTTCTTCTTGCGAGTAGCCGTCCGTGCGGACGTCGTAAACGACGAGAGCATCAGCGCCTACGGAGCGTCGTTGGAACCGCGCCCAGTCCTCGATCCGAGCCGTGTCCCCGGCGCAATTCCATGTGTAGACCGCGTTCGCGCCCTCGAAAACGGAGGCGATGCTGGGCCTCGGCCGCACCGCGAACTCCTCGGCGCCGATCCGGAGCTCGAGAAGGCCTTCGGCGTTGAGGAGCTCGGGGGACAGGCTCAGGCGCTGCGCCTTGGGGGAGGCCCACGCGGAGGCGATCGAGTCTTGGGCATCGGCGACTTCCCCGTCCGCGGCTCCGGGAGTGATGAGCTCGGCGAGGGGGGAGCGTTCCGGGCCGATGCGCAGCATCTCGGCGAAGTCGAGGAGGGGAGGGCCGAGAAGGTCGATCCGCGAGGCATCCTCGTTCCAGGCGACGTCGTAGAAGACGGTGGAGAAGTCGTATTCCTCTTCGTGGGCGCGAGAAGCGTCTCCGCCGTCGCGCACGGCCCGGCGCAGTGAGTCCCGGCTCGTGACCGGGGTCAGTGGAAGAATGAAGGGACTCATGGCGTTTCGATGCTACGTCGACCGCTCAACGCTGAGCAAGGGCGCGGTGAAGGCCGAGATGGCGAGTCGTGCGGCATAAACTGTGAGGGATGCAGTCGCTTGGAGGACAATGGCTGGGATGGACACGACACCTGCCCCCGCGCCGCACGAGCGGCGGATGAGCTTCGTCTTCGACGTGCCCGCAAGCGCGCGGGAGATCAGCCCGCTCCTCTCACTCTCGCGGCCCTGTGAGGCGCGTCATTACGTGCTCGCCGTCTCCTTCGAGGGGCTCGAGGACCGGGAGGGCGCCCCGGGTCTCGAGTCCTACGTCTGGTCGCCGGGACTGAGGACGAACTACCGCTACACGCGGGGCGCGGGTGAGGAGTCGGGGAGCGAGGAATTCCCGCTGATCCGAGTCGGGGAGGCGTATGCCGGAGATGATGCGCCGAAAGGCCCTCGGCGCTTGCGCATCGATCTCATCGCGTGGAAGGCGGATGCTCCGAATCCCTCCGAAGCCGTCGATTCCCTCGTCCTCCGCTGGCTGAGCCCGTGGGGCGCGCTTTCGATCCTCCCCAACGCCTCCGCGATCGATGATTCCCCCGCCGCCGGGACGGATACGGGGATCGATCCCTCCTTCCCCGGGCTCACCGCATCGGAAGGAGACGCCCTCTCATGACTCTCGTCCGCGAAGACTCCGCCTCCGTCCACATGTCCGTCGTCATCGGTTTCCGCGACTGGGGCCTCCACAGGATCCCGCTCGCCGCCCGCTCCATCGCCGATTCCTTCGGCGACTACCGCGGGGAGATCATCATCTCCGACTACGGCTCGGCGGACCCCGGCCCCGTTCGCGCGATGGCCGAGGAACTCGGGCTCGGCTACGTCTACACCGAATGCACGGGCGAATGGTCGAGGTCACGGGCGCTCAACGCGGGCTTCGCCCGCGCCCGCGGAGAGCTGCTCATCTCGACCGACGTCGACATGCTGTTCTCGCCGACGAGCTTCGCCCGCATCTACGAGATGTCCCAGCAGGACCGCTCCAGCGCCTACTTCCTCCAATGCCGCGATCTTCCGCCCTCGATGAGCGCTGAAGCGATCGCCGAAGGCCCCTTCCCCTCGTGGGAGGAGCTCGAAGCCGCCGCCAGGCTCCGGCCCCGGTGGGGGATGGGAGGAATGATGGCAATCCGCGCCGAGGGCCTGCGCGCCGTCCGCGGCTTCGATGAGCGCCTCCACACCTGGGGCGGGGAGGACATCGACTTCGCTCAGCGGGCGCGCAGAGCCGGGTATCGCACGGTCTGGGTCAACGACCCCCGCGTGCGGATGTACCACATGTGGCATCCGAGCTCACGGGCCATCGCCGAGGACGATCCCGAATCCCGTGCGGTCGTCCGTTTCAACCGCACCGTCGTGCGCTCCGACTCGACGACCCTGCGCAACGTCATGGAGTGGCGGCATCCGCTCCCCGGATGCGCCCCCGCCGTCACAGTCGCCATCGCGACTCGCAATCGAGCCGATATCCTCGGCGAGGCGATCACCAGCGTCCTGGCGCAGACGATGCGCGACCTCGAACTCCTCATCGTCGATGACGGCTCCGAGGACGGCACCGCCGAACTCGTCGCCTCTTTCGCCGATCCCAGGATCCGCTACATCCGTCAAGAGCACTCGGGCGTCGCCGCGGCGAGGAACCGCATCAGCTGTGAGGCCAGGGGCGAGTTCATCGCCGTCCTCGACGACGATGACCTGATGCACCCCAGGCGCCTCGAATGGCAGCTGGGCTCGCTCGTCGAAGGGATCGACGGAGCCGTCGGCTCCTTCGTCAACTTCAATGACCGGAGCGGGGCGTATCGGCTGATGTTCAGCCAGCAGCCCTCCCAGCACCAGCTCTTCTACTCCCGATCCGTCGCGGCGCACGGGACATGGTTGATCCGGACATCGCTCATGCGGGCGGTCCCGTACAACGAGGCCCTCAAGGCGGGGATCGATCACGATCTCTTCGCCCGCCTTGTTCGTCTCGGTGCCCGTTTCGTCCACATCGGCAGGCCGATCCTCCTGCGGCGCATGCATGAGCAGCAGATCACCTCGGGGCGCGCCGAGGAGCAGGAGAGGGCCGCACGCAGGTCCTGGAGCTTCTACCGGCGCATGATCGATGAACGCGGCAGGGCCCACCTCGAGGACACGAAGCCCGCCACCTTCTACGTCCCCGTCGAGAAGCAGGGCTACGAGGACGAACTGCTCGCATACCTTCCCGACTCTCTCGTGCGTCGGACGGTTCGGGCCTCCGGAGGTCCAAGGCTCCTCGAGGCCGTGGAGGAGGGCCTCCGGGAGGAGGCGTTCGAGGGAGCCGTGCGGCTCGTGCGCATCGACGTTCCGGGGGCGGCCGATGCCGAGTGCATCGTCGAAGTGAGGGGAGCGACATGGTCGGACATCATGCTGCTCACCAGCGCGAGCGCGCAGATCGGGGCCGTCCTGACGGGCCTGCGCGCCCAGGAGGGCGGAGCCCGTCTTGAAGCCGGCACGATCGCGGGCGAACCCGCCGCCCTGCCCAGGATCGTCGACGATCCTGGCGGGTCCGATGACCTCGATCTCCTCCTCGACGAGTTCACGCGGCGCTTCACGAGGGTCCGCGGCTTCGAGGTCTACCGCCTCGACGGTGAGCAGTACCGGCGCTGGTCCGAAGCGCTCGTTGCGGCGCGGGCGAGGGCCGTGTTCCTCGTCAGTGACACGCAGTGCCTCTGCGCCCTCGCCTCGGATGCCGAGCTCGATGAGGAGTGGCGTTGCGGCGCCGTTCCGTGGCTGACTTCAGGGGCATCGCGGCTCTTCGCCTCGGGTGGAGCGAGCGAATCGAATGGGGGCGAATGATGAAGATCGAGATCCACAGGCACCGGTACGCGCCCTTCGCCATGCACTGCATGCGCGAGGAGTACGACGCATTCCCGCCCGTTGATGCGCTGCTCGTCGATGCGGTCCCCGAGACCCTGTCGCCCGACCGCCTTGCGATCGCCGCCTTCCTCGCTTTCGGACGATGGGCGAGCGGGGATTTCATCCTGCCGGAGAAGCTCAGCCCGGCTGCGGCTGAAGCCATCGAAATGGCGGCGCATCCGGTGAGGGTCCGGCCTCAACCGGTCGAGTACTACCCGAAGGCGATCCCTCTCGGTTCGACCACGGCGCCCCTGAGCTTCGCTCCTGAGCACTGGCCCGGCGGGGCCTCCCTCTGCGTGCTGCCCGCCGACTTCTTCAACGGTGCGATCATCACGAGCAGGGGCATCGCCGTTGCGAGCAACGCCTTCCTCCTCGATGCGGCAGAGCCCTCGACTTCGTCGATTCGCGCGCGTCTGGCGGTCGCCGTCCTCTTCGCGGAGGACTTCGACATCGCTGCGCTGCGAATCCCCGCCGCGCATGCGCCGGATTCCGCTGGGCTCGTTGAGCTCAAGGGGCTGCTCTCCGCCTGCGGGCTCGGGCTCGAACTCGAGTGAGGGCCGGAGCTGCGCAGCGGGTGCTTCGCGGTGCCGTGCCCTAGCCCACACGGTGCGGACTCGCGCTGGCCTGCTCCTCGCTGCTAGCCTGGGTGGGCCGAAGACCGTCGGACGCTCGGGCGACCGGGCAGAAGTGCGAGAGCAGCCGACGCAGGTGAGTGAGTCACTTCTGTGACGTACGGACGTTCGCGCCCGGCACGATCCTGCGTGCCGGGCTTTTTCATTGTTCGATGGCCAACTATCTGGAAGGAGGACCATGGCGAGGTCTGACAAGGTGGCCGCCGTCGCCGAACTCGTGGAACGTTTCCGCGCGTCCGACGCCGTCCTGCTCACCGAATATCGCGGCCTGACCGTCGGCCAGCTCAAGCAGCTGCGTCGCGGGCTGGGCGAGAACGCGAACTACGCCGTGGTGAAGAACACGCTGGCGCGGCTGGCGGCCCGGGAAGTCGGTCTCGACTTCCTCGCCGAAGACCTCAAGGGTCCGACCGCCATCGCCTTCGTCTCCGGCGAGCCCGTCGAGGCCGCCAAGACGCTGCGTGATTTCGCCAAGGAGAACCCTCAGCTCGTGCTCAAGTCGGGTGCGATGGACGGCGCTCCGCTGTCCGCTGAGGCCGTCAAGAAGCTTGCGGATCTGGAGTCCCGCGAGGTGCTGCTGGCCAAGGCCGCTGGCGCCCTCAAGGCGAAGATCTCGCAGGCGGCGTACGCATTCAACGCTCTGCCCTCCAAGGCGGTGCGCACCATCGATGCTCTGCGCGAGAAGCAGGGCGAAGCGGCCTGACGCGACAGGCCCCGCGCTCTCGGTCGCGTGACCGTTCGGCGCGGAATTCAACAATATTCTGCTCGCGAAGCAGGCCAATCAGGAAGGATGCCACTCATGGCTAAGCTCTCCAACGACGAGCTCATCGCTGCGTTCAAGGAAATGACCCTCATCGAGCTCTCCGACTTCGTCAAGCTCTTCGAGGAGACCTTCGACGTCACCGCCGCCGCTCCGGCTGCTGTGGCCGTTGCCGCTGCTCCGGCTGAGGCCGAGGCCGCTGAGGAGAAGGACGAGTTCGAGGTCGTCCTCGAGTCCGCCGGTGACAAGAAGATCGCCGTCGTCAAGGCTGTCAAGAACCTCACGGGTCTTGGCCTCAAGGAGGCCAAGGATCTCGTCGACGGCGCGCCCTCGACCATCTTCGAGAACGCCAAGAAGGAAGACGCCGAGAAGGCCAAGGCTGAGATCGAAGAGGCCGGCGGCACCGTCACCCTCAAGTGAT
>NZ_JBNOYB010000049.1:0-12993 GCF_050312375.1 Schaalia sp. | reverse complement strand
GTCTCTGCCCCAGCAGAGCGTTGAGCCTTCGCACCAGGCCCTCGCCGATCGCAGCCCCGTCGCCCGGCTGAGCCCGGCGCGGCGCGAGGGCGCGCCACGCCTCCACCGGGAGGTCCATGTGCGCGACCTGGTGCCGGGCGTGAACGCCCGCGTCGGTGCGCCCCGCCACCGTCAAAGCGACGGGCCCGCGAAGAACGAGGGCGAGGGCGGCTTCGAGTTCTCCTTGAACTGTACGGAGCCCGGGTTGTGCGGCCCATCCGTGGAAGTCCGTGCCGTCATAGGCGAGGTCGAGGCGGACGCGCAGGCTCGTCCCCTCCCCTTGGCCGAACGGAGTCCCGCCCTCGTCCCCCGGGATCGCCGTGGCCGTCACTTCTCCCATGCGCGCACTCCCCCGATGATCCCCGCGTCGTTCGGGACGATGACGACGTCGTCGCCCAGCCTCGCCCGGTTCGCGGCGGTGATGCGCTTCGAATTGCCGCCGCCGATGTAAAGGCGGTCCCACATGTACATCGGGCGCAGACCGTCGACGATGCGGCGCACGCGCCGCGACCAGTGGGCGTCGCCGAGCCGGAGGCGCTCATGTTCGCCGATGTAGTCGTCGTAGGTGAGGCCCCAACGGACGAAGCCCTGGGAGACCTCGACGTGCGGGGCGAGGGCGCCCGCGTCGAAGACGGCGTTGCCCAGCCCCGTGCCCAGGGTGATGATCATTTCCAGGCCGGTGCCGGTGATGACGCCCGCACCGGCGACCTCCGCGTCGTTCCACACCTTCGTCGGCAGGCCGAGGCTGCGGCCGATCGCCCTCCCCATGTCGAAGTTCTTCCACTCCTCGACGAGTTCGGGCACGACCTTGGAGCGCGGGCCGGATCTCGTGATGTAGTGGGGCGTCGCGATGACGATGCCGTGCCGGATCATTCCCGGCATGCCCATCGTCACGCGGTCCGCGGCGGGCAGGCGCTCGGCTAGCCCGCGGACGGTGTCGACGAGCAGCGACGGCGGCAGCGGATACGGGGTCGGCACTCTGAGGGGCTTGGCGACCATCGTCCCGCGCGGATCGAGGACGGATCCCTTGATGCCGCCCCCGCCGCAGTCGATGGCGAGGGTCATGGGTTCGGACATGCCCCCATGCTATCGGCGCCGGCATCCCGCGAGGCGAGCGTCCGAAGCCGAGAGCTCCTGCATCATCGCTACCGAGGAATGCGCTCGCCGCACCTCGGGTTCTCAGGCGGCAGGTCCGGTCGACTCCCTCACCAGAAGGGTCGTTTCAAGGACCTCTCGACGGGATCTTCCCTCTTCCCGGGACATCTCCTCAACGAGGAACTCTGCGGCGAGGCGCCCCTTGGTGATGATCGCCTGATGCACGGTCGTCAGTCCTGGCCGGACCGTCAGTGCTTCCCCGATGTCATCGAATCCGGAAACCGACACCTGTCCGGGCACGTCGACTCCCGCGCGGTGCGCCGCGTCGAGGACTCCGAGTGCGATGATGTCGCTGAAGGCGACGATCGCCGTGGGGCGATCGGTGCCGTTCCATATTCTCTCGAAGGCTCGGACACCGCCTTCGCGAGTCGAGGGGACTTGCAGAACCGACATGCCCGGGGAGCGCAGCCCCATCCCTTCACTGCGGAGCACATCGGCGATCGCGTCGATCCTCTTCTTCACGGCGCCCCGCCATCGCGATTCATCGTCTCCCCGGTCGGTGTCGATGACGAGGAATGCGAAACGCCGGTGCCCCAGGCGCAGGAGGTGCTCCATCAGCTGGCGGGTGCCCGATTCCTCATCGACGCCGATCGACGGGAATCCCTCGTGATCCTCCCCATCCACCATGACGGTCGGGATCCCCCTCTGCCGGAGGGCCTGCACCTCGCCGCGGTCCTCTTCGAGGCCGCAGACGATGAATCCGTCGACAGCGGCATAGGGGATCGCTTTGAGCATCGATCCTCTCAGCGGCGGCACGAGGAGCATCGTGCGCCCCTCCCTCTGGCAAACCGTGCCGACCCCCTGGAGGAACATCGCGTAATAGGGGTTCTCGAGGGCGCGGTCGATCTGCTGCGGCAGGAGGACGCCGAAGGAGTCCGTGCGACGGGTCCGCAGCATCCGTGCGGCGGGATCCTGGGAGTACCCCAGCTCGCGGGCGGCCTCCATCACGCGTTCCACGGTGCTCTCCGAGAGCTGTTTGGAATCCCTGAAGGCGAGGGAGACCGTCGACTTCGAGACTCCGACGCGGTCGGCGATGTCCTTGTAGGTCGGGCGTTTCTGAGTCCGCCTCATCGCGCCCTCCCCCGTTTGAGGAATCGAGAGCCCGCTCCTTGGAAGGTGACACCGCCCTCGTGCAGCTCGCCCGAGTCTTCATCCGTCCAGGGCCCCGAATCGGCACTGGGCAATTCTCGGAGATCCACGCGCGTGCCGTGCCCGCGATGGACCAGAACAGCGAAATCTTCCTCCGCATGGCGCCTCATGATGACAAGGGTATCGGCATCGATCGCATGGAGGTCCTGTTCACCCCGGCGCAGAGCGATGCTGCGTCCTCTCATGCGCCCCAGGAAACGCACATGATCGAGGATCTTCGTGTTCCACTGAGCGGTGTCCCAGACCATTCCTCCTCGGCATCCGGGGTCGTTCGCTCCGAGCATCCCCACTTCGTCGCCGTAGTAGAGCATCGGCGCGCCCTGGCAGGCGTACATGATGTCGTAGGCGATCAGTTCGGAGTCGGCATCGAGGCCATGCCGGGTGAGGAGGCGCTCCGTGTCGTGGCTGCCCAAGAGGTTGAGCATTCCGTGATGGAATCCCTCGGGGATCCGATCGCGCAATTCATTGAGCCCCTTCGCGAGGGCGAAGGCGTCGACGCTCCGATCCGCGGTGAAGCCGAGGACCAGGTCGCGCAGGGTGTAATTCATCGTCCCGTCGGCGGTGTCACCAGCGAGCCAGGGTTCGGGCTCGCGCCATTCCTCGGCGACGATGTACAGGTCGTCGCCCTTCGCCTTCACGGTCTGACGGAAGCGGCGCCAGAAGTTCATGTTGATGAAGTAGGGGACGTCGAGGCGCCACCCGTCGATCCCCCTGTCGATCCAGTACTCGGCGACGGAGAGGTGATGCCGCCGCACATCGGGATGATGGACATTCCACTTCGGCAGGTATTCGCATCCCGAGCAGGTCCGATAATTCGGTGTCGGCGCGTTCACGACGGGGAAGTCCTCGATGTAGTACCAATCGACGTACTCCGAGTCGGCTTCGCGCTCGACGGCGTCTAGGAAATAGGGGTGCGTCTTCCCGCAGTGATTGAGGACGGCATCGAGAACGACGCGGATCCCCCGTCCGTGGGCCGCCTCGATGAGGGAGGTGAAGGCGGCTTCGCCCCCGAGAGCGGGATCGATGGAGAAGTAGTCCTCGGCGTCGTAGCGGTGGTTGGTGCGGGCCTTGAAGATCGGCGTGAGGTAGAGGGCGTTGATACCGAGCTCGCTGAGATGATCGAGCTTGCGGGTGATACCCGCGAGGTCTCCTCCGAAGAAGTTGTCCGGGGTCGGTTCGCTGTCCCAGGGGACGACTCCTCGCGGGTCGATGGAGGGATCGCCGTTGGCGAATCGCTCCGGGAAGATCTGATAGAAGACTGCATCATGAAGCCAATCGGGGGCGCTCATGTCACTCCTTCATTCCTGAGGCGGCGATGCCGCGGATGAGTGCTTTTTGGAAGAAGAGGAAGACGATCACTGTCGGGAGCGTAGCTGTGAGAGTCCCGGCCATGAGGTAGTTCCACGAGGTTCCGTACCGCCCGACGAATGCTTGCAAGCCGATCTGGATCGTCCGGTGCTCGTCCGTATTCGTGACGAGGAGGGGCCAGAGGAAGTCGTTCCAGGCGAAGAGGAAGCTGAAGATCGCGAGGGTCGCGAGCGCCGGACGGGACAGCGGGATGATGATCCGGCAGAAGACGGACAGGCGGCTGCATCCGTCGATGCGCGCGGCTTCCTCCAGCTCAACGGGTATCGAGGTGAAGAACTGCCTCAGAAGGATGATCCCGAAGACGTCTGCGAGGCGCGGGACGACGAGCGCCGTCATCGTATCGATCCAGCCGAGATTCGCCACGAGCGAGTACAGGGGGATCACCGTGACGAAGCTCGGGACCATGAGAAGGGCGAGGAATCCGACGAAGATCGCATCCTTCGCCGGGAAGCGAAGGCGCGCGAAGGCGTAGGCGGCCATCGAGTCGAAGGCCAAGTGGCCGATGACGATGCCGAGCGCCATCAGCGCGGAGTTGAGGTAGTACTGCGCGAATGGAGCGGCATCCCACGCCTTCGCATAGTTCTCCCAGTGCCACGAGGTCGGAAGGACCGAGGCATTCGTGTAGGTCTCGGCTCGGGTCTGCAACGAGGTTGTGAACATCCAGAGGAACGGCACGAGGACCGTTGCCGAACCGAGGATGAGCACGGCGTGGCGGGCGAGGCGCCCGAGGATCGGTTTCTTGGAGCTATCGACGCTCATCGTTCCTCCTTCGAGGTGACCCGCCATTGGATCGCGGTGACCGCGAGCACGAGGGCGAGGGAGACGAAGGAGATCGCCGCTCCGTACCCGAAGCCATCGAGGCGGAATGCTTGTCGGTACATCAGCATGCCGAGCACATCGGTCCCGCCTCTGGGGCCGCCCTCGGTGAATACATACGCCAGGTCGAAGGACTGGAAGGCGGTGATGAGGGACTGGATCGAGACGAAGAACGTCATGGGCCGCAGGAGCGGAACTGTGATCCGCGTGAAGCTCTGCCACGCCGAGGCCCCGTCGAGTTGAGCGGCTTCATATACGGATACGGGGAGGGCCTGCATCGCCGTCAGGTAGAGGATCGCGTTGAATCCGATGTTCTTCCAGACTGTGAGAATCGTGAGGAGAAGCAGGGCGAGCCAGCGGTTCTGCAGCCAGTCGACCCCTCCGACTCCGACCGCGTCGAGGAGTTTGTTGACCAGTCCGGCGTCGTCGAACATGTACTTCCACACGATCGCCGCCGCAGCCGATGAGGTGACGACCGGGAGGAAGAAGATCGTCCGGTAGATCGCTCGTCCTCGAATCGGGGCGTCCAGGAGCGCCGCGACCGTCAGACCGGAGATGATGCTGAGGATGCAGACGCCGAAGGCGTAAACGATGGTGACGAGAAGACTGTTCTGGAATTCCGGGTCTGCGGCGAGCCTGGTGTAGTTGCCCAGGCCGATGAATTCCTTTGACGGCGTGAGCCCGTTCCAGGAGGTCAGGCTGAGGTAGCCGGCTGAGAGGATCGGATAGAGGGTGAATATCGCGAGAATGATGGTCGCTGGCGTGAGCAGACCCGCTGCGGTCACCGCTTCGTCCCGCCGAAATGCGTCGTGGCGAGCTTTCATTTCGTTCCTCCTCTCAGCCGGCTTCGGATTCAGCCGTTCGCGATCACGTCGTTGACTGCGCGTTCGGCGTTATCGAGGGCCTCCTGCGGAGTCGCTTCTCCGGCGAAGGCCTTCTCCATCTCTTTCGCGAAGGCGTAGGAGATCTTCGGGTACAGGGGCGTGTTCGGGCGCGTCCGCGCGTACTCCATCTGCTCGACGTAGGGCATGAGTCGGGGCTCGTTCTCCTTGATCCATGAGAGGTAGTCGTCGCTGGAGGCCATCGACTGGGTGACGGGGAGCATGCCGGTCGTCGTACTCCAGTTCATGACCTGCTCGTCCTGCAGGAACCACTCGAGGAATGCCGCTGCTCCTTTCGCCTTGTCCGCCGAGTTGTTGAAGACGACCGCCTGTTCGCCTCCGAGGTTCGTCGCCTGGACGCCGCCCTCGGGAATGGGCAGCGGAGCGACGTCGAAGGCGAAGGGCGGATCGGGCGCCCAGATTCCGACCATCCAGGAGCCTTCCTGAGCGGCCCCTCCTGCTCCCTTCTCGAATTCTCCCCACCCCGCGTAGCGGCTCACTCCGGAGTCAATGAGCGACTTCCAGAATTCGACGGCTTTCAAGCCCTCCGCGGTGTTGAAGGCAGCGGCGGAGTTGTCCTTCGTGAGGAATTCTCCTCCGGCCTGCCACAGGCTGACCTGGAAGTTCCAGGTGAGGCCCTCACCGTTGTCACCGGCCTCCGTCAAGAGGTCGTAGCCCGGCAGTCCCGTCTTCTCGGCGATGACGGCTCCTTGCTTCGCGAGCTCCTCCCAGGTCGTCGGCGGATCATCAGGATCGAGGCCCGCCTGTGTGAAGACGTCCCGGTTGTACATGTAGGCGAGATTGTTGGCGGAAACGGGCAGCGACACCTGTTTGCCCTCGATGCTGCCGTATTCGCGCAGGGCGGGGTTCACGTCGTCGATCACCGTGGAATCGACGAGGGGGGCGAGGTCTGCGAGTTCGCCGATCTGGGCCATCTGGGGGACCCACACGAGATCGCCGATGGCGATGTCGGGCAGGGAATTCGAGGAGGCCGAGGTCTTCAGCTTCGTGAGGAAGTCGGCGTTGGGCACGTTGGAGGTCGTCACTCGAACGGCGTCCTGGGAGTCGTTGTACTTCTGGACGAGCGCGTCGAAGGCGTCGGCGTTCGCGCCGTCCCAGTAGTGCCAGACCGTCACCTCCACGGGAGCGCCGTCGGCAGTCGACGTTGACTGCGCCGTGCCGGTGGTCGTGGTGCAGCCCGTCGCGAGGGCGAGAAGGGCCGCCGTTCCCGCGATGGCTGGAATCATGCGTTTCATGGTGTTCATCTTTCTTGTCGTGAATGTGTGGGAGATGCGCCGATCATGAGGATCGACTGCGGTGGTCGTCGATAAGCAGGCGGGTCAGCTCTCGGCGGGGAGGCGTTCGAACCAGACGGTCGAGTCGCCTTCGACGAGGTCGCGCTCGGAGTCGTCGCTCCGGGCGATCACGCCTCCGAGTCCGCCGATCCGCTCGAAGGGGATCGGCGTGGAGCCGGTGTTCGTCACGCAGACGAAGGCCCCGTTGTCGAATGCGAGAGCATCCGTCTGTTCGAGGGGAAGCCATTCGAGATGGGTGATGCTGTGACGGTGTTCGTTCCGCGCCCGCAGGAAGCGCCGGTAGAGGGCGAGCATTGAGTGGGGGTTCAGGGCCTCCTCATCCCTCGTCATTCCTTCGTAGGTCTTGGGCTGGGGCAGCCAGGGATGCTTCCTCGCCTGCTCGGAGAATCCGAGCGAGGGCGCGCCGCGCTTCCAGGGCATGGGGATCCGGCATCCGTCGCGCCCGATCTGCATGCCGCCGGTCCGGTACCAGATCGGGTCTTGTCGTTCGTTCGGCGCGAGCTCGAGGTGCTCGGTCAATCCGAGCTCCTCGCCCTGGTAGACGTAGATGGTCCCCGGCAGGGCGGCCATGAGCGCCAGGGCCGCTCCGGCGCGCTTCGTTCCGAGGGTGAGGTCGACGGGGCCGGTTTTGCGGGCCGAAGCGAGCATGTCATCGGGAACGGGTTCCTCATCGACTTGCTCCTGCCCGTAGCGGGTGACTGCTCGGTGCACATCGTGATTCGCCAGGGTCCATGCGGGTCCTTCGACTTCGGATGCGAGTCCGATGCCCTTGTCGATGGCGCGGCGCAGTCTGCCGGCGATCCAGGGTTGAACGAGGAAATCGAAGGCGAAGGCCTGATGCAGTTCATCCTCAGCGGTGTAGTGCCGGAAGGAGCGGGGATCCGCCACCCACACTTCGCCGATCAAGTATCGCTTGGGCTCGTAAGCATTCGCGATCCCCCTCCAGCGCCGGTAGACCTCGTGCACTTCGGGTTGATTCCACAGCCCTTCCGCCGTTCCCGAGTTCGAGACTTCGCCCCGTGGAATCGGATCGGCTTTGACGAGTCCGTGCGCGACGTCGATGCGGAAGCCATCGACACCGCGGTCGAACCACCATTTGAGGACCGAGTCGAATTCCGCTCGGACTTCCTCGTTCCGCCAGTTGAAGTCCGGTTGCGAGGAGTCGAAGGCGTGGAGGTACCACTCCCCGTCGGCGCTTCCGGGGACGCGGCTCCATGCGGGGCCTCCGAAAACGGACTGCCAGCTGTTCGGCGCTCCTTCGCCTCTTGCGCCGCGACCCGATTCGAAGTGGAAACGGCGTCGCGCAGGCGATCCGGCCTCCGCTCGAATCGCTTCCTGGAACCAGCGGTGCTGATCCGAGCAGTGGTTCGGAACGATGTCCATGAGGACCTTCAGCCCCAGCGAGTGCGCATCTTCGAGGAGACGGTCGAAGTCTTCGAGGGTTCCGTACATCGGATCGATGTCGCGGTAGTCGGCGATGTCGTATCCATGGTCGCGCTGGGGGGAACGGAAAATGGGGTTGAGCCATATCGCATCGCACCCCAGAGCCGCGATATGCCCGAGCTCTTCCCGGAGCCCATTGATATCCCCATTCCCGTCCCCGTCTGCGTCCTTGAAGGAGCGCAGATATACCTGGTAGACGCAGGCGTTGCGCCACCAGTCGACTCCTGTCGAGGTCTCGATCGTCCGAGCCATCATCGCCGCACCCGTTCCTTCACGATTTCCTTCCTTCGCCCCGTACTTGCTCATGCGAAGCGGGACTGCAATCCTTCAGGAGTCGCGCGCAGCTCTGCGACGCGCCGCCCTCCCGTCTTCGCTGACGATCAGGAGCTCGAATGTCTACTGGATCGATCTAATCACCTTGTGCAGCTCAGGTCAAGAGGGAACGAAGATTCATCCGGGGCCATTCGGATCCGAACAACAGCCCCTCCCGCAGGGCACGACGAAAGGGCGGGGAGGGATCGAATCCCTCCCCGCCCTCTTCCGCCCTCGGGGGGCGATCAGCGGATCTTCTCGTTCAGCCCGACGCGTGTCGGGCTGAGCATCAGTCGATCACTCGGCCTTCTCAGCCTCGGCCGTCTCCTCGGCGGGAGCCTCGGCCGCTTCCTCGACCGGAGCCTCTTCGACCTTCTCCGCGGCCTTGGCGGCGGTGGTCTCAGCGGCCTTCACGACGGCCTTCTTCTCAAGCTTCTCGAGGACGATCTCGATGCGCATGAGAGGGGCGTTGTCGCCCTTGCGGTTGCCGACGCGGATCAGACGGGTGTAGCCGCCCTGACGCTCGGAGTCGATCGCCGGAGCGATCTCATCGAAGAGCAGGTAGACGGCTTCCTTCGAGGTGATCTTCTTGGCGACCGTGCGGCGGGCGTGCATGTCGCCGCGCTTGGCCTTGGTGACGAGCTTCTCGAAGTAGGGCTGGAGAAGCTTGGCCTTGGCCTCGGTCGTGGTGAGCGCGCGGTGCTCGATGAGCTGGGTCGCGAGGTTCGCGAGGATGAGCTTCTGGTGCGCCGGGCTGCCGCCCAGGCGGGCGCCCTTCTTGGGAGTGGGCATTGTGTCTCCTACGGATTATTCGCGTCCATCGGACGCTCGGGGTCAGATGGACTGTTCGTCGCTGAACTGGATCGATCCGGAGTCCGGCTCGCCGAAGGACGGCATGACGGAATCCTTGAGGGTCATGCCGAGCGCGGCGAGCGCGTCCTTGATCTCTTCGATCGACTTCGTTCCGAAGTTGCGGATGTCGAGAAGATCGGCCTCGGAGTGGGCGACGAGCTCGCCCACGGTGAGGATTCCGCGACGACGCAGGGCGTTGTACGAACGCGACTGCAGGTTGAGGCTCTCGATCGGCAGGGCGAGGTCCGCGGCGAGGGTCGCATCCGTCGTGGACGGTCCGACCTCGATGCCTTCGGCTTCCTCGTTGAGCTCGCGCATGAGGCCGAAGAGCTCGACGAGGGTCTTGCCCGCGGAAGCGAGGGCGTCGCGCGGCGTGATCGCCGGCTTCGTCTCCACGTCGATGACGAGGCGATCGAAGTCGGTGCGCTGCTCGACGCGGGTCGCCTCGACCTTGTAGGTCACCTTGACGACGGGCGAGTAGATCGAGTCGATCGGGATCCGCGAGAGCTCGGCCTGCGGGTCCTTGTTCTGAGCGGCGGACACGTAGCCGCGTCCGCGCTCGACGGTCAGTTCGATCTCGATCCGGCCCTTGTCGTTCAGGGTGGCGAGGTGGAGCTCCGGGTTGTGGATCTCCACGCCGGCCGGGGGCTGGATGTCGCCGGCGAGAACCTCGCCGGGGCCCGCCTTGCGCAGGTACATCACGACAGGCTCGTCCATCTCCGAGGAGAGGACGATCTGCTTGATGTTGAGGATGATCTCAGCGACATCCTCCTTCACGCCTTCGATCGTGCGGAACTCGTGCGCGACGCCGTCGATGCGGATCGAGGTGACCGCCGCGCCGGGGATCGACGACAGGAGGGTGCGACGAAGGGAGTTGCCCAGGGTGTAGCCGAATCCGGGCTCGAGGGGCTCGAGCGTGAAGCGCGAGCGGAATTCGCTGACCTTCTCCTCAGTGAGGATGGGTCGCTCTGCAATGAGCACGTCGTGGTCCTTTCTTCCCGGCGCCCGCCATATGACGCCGGACAGTCGTTCCCGCCTTCGCGGGACAGGGGGTGCGAGCCTGCCGATCGGCCGACTCGGACGTGGGGCGGGCGTTCACCCGGCCGCCCGTGGGCTCCTCGCGGATGCCCCTGGGCGCCGAGGGCGAAGCGGCCTGCCCGATGCGACGGATCAGACGCGGCGGCGCTTCGGGGGGCGGGCGCCGTTGTGAGCCTGCGGGGTGACGTCCTGGATCGAGCCGACCTCGAGGCCCGCGGCCTGGAGGGAGCGGATCGCGGTCTCACGGCCGGAGCCGGGGCCCTTGACGAAGACGTCGACCTTCTTCATGCCGTGCTCCTGGGCGCGACGAGCCGCCGCCTCGGCCGCGAGCTGCGCGGCGAAGGGGGTGGACTTGCGGGAGCCCTTGAAGCCGACCTGGCCGGAGGAGGCCCAGGCGATGACGGCACCGGTCGTGTCGGTCAGGGACACGATCGTGTTGTTGAACGTCGACTTGATGTACGCGTGACCGTGGGTGACGTTCTTGGAGAGCTTGCGGCGCGGCTTGCGAGCGGCACCGGAGCGCGAGGTCTTTGCAGCTGCCATGTTGCTTTACAGTTCCTTCTTCAGTCGTGGAAGGGAGGGGCGCGAACGCCGGTCCCGAGGCCTTACTTGGCCTTCTTCTTGCCTGCGACGGTGCGCTTGGGGCCCTTGCGGGTGCGCGCGTTGGTCTTGGTGCGCTGACCGTGGACCGGCAGGCCACGACGGTGACGAAGGCCCTGGTAAGAGCCGATTTCAATCTTGCGGCGGATATCGGCCTGAACTTCGCGGCGGAGGTCGCCCTCGACCTTGAAGTTCGCGTCGATGTATTCGCGCAGCTTGACGAGATCCTCTTCGGTTGCGTCCTTGACGCGCACGTCCGGGCTGACGCCCGTGGCGGCGAGGGTCTCGGCGGCGCGGGTGCGGCCGATTCCGTAGATGTAGGTGAGCGCGATCTCCATGCGCTTCTCGCGGGGGAGGTCGACACCGGCAATACGTGCCATGTTGTTGGTGCTCCAGTTGTTCCTCGGAGGTCGTCATCGCATCTTCCGGGTGAGCCACCCGGCCCCGGCCTCCGAACCGGGGGTCGCCTTGCGGCGGTGGACGCGATGCTGCGGGGCTAGGCGCCCCCTATTGCGCGGCGGGGCTCAGCCCTGACGCTGCTTGTGCCTGGGGTTGTCGCAGATGACCATGACATTGCCGTGGCGACGGATCACCTTGCACTTGTCACAGATCTTCTTGACACTCGGCTTGACCTTCATGGTGGTTCCTCCACCGCCCCGAGGGGCGGAAGTGTCGGTTCTTACTTGTAGCGGTAGACGATACGGCCTCGGGAGAGGTCGTAGGGGCTCAGTTCGACGACGACCCGGTCCTCGGGGAGGATCCGGATGTAGTGCTGTCGCATCTTCCCCGCGATGTGACCGAGAACGACGTGGCCGTTCTTCAGCTCCACGCGGAACATCGCGTTGGGGAGGGCCTCGATGACCGTGCCCTCCATTTCGATGACGCCGTCTTTCTTCGCCATATCCTCCGTCTGTCCTCTACGTTCATCGGATGCGTCGCGGCCGGGGCCGCGGGGCGCGTCACGACGCGGGTACACGTCGATTGGCGACACGCCCGAAGATCAACAATACGGCATTTCGGGCCGAGCATGATAGTCCGCCGCCCTGTCGAATGCCTCACCTTCTCCCCCGCCAGAAATGTTGCTAGCGGGCCTCGGAGATGGTGCCCTGCCCACCGAGCCCACTCACAGTGTCGAGAGCCAAACAGGCGCGACCAGAATCGAAACATGCGGATGGCGCATACCGCGAGGAAGCCGTTCCCTCCATCAAGACGCCCCGATGCCCGCAACCTCTTCTTCGAAACGGACACCCGAACCACACATCCATATAGAAGTCAAATGGTAACATTAAGCAGCACGATCGACCGATCAAGTGACAATCAACAAGGAGGTTGATGTGTTGAACACGATACGAAAACTGTTGGTTGTGTGCGTCGGGATTCTTCTCGTCGCAGCGCCAACCGGAGGCGCAATCGCTGCTCCAATTGACGATCCGACCGATAGCCTCGAAACCGTCGAAATGATCGAAGTGCCTGGTGGCGTGCTCGTTGGCCCCAACAAGATATTTGTTCGACGTGCCCCAACCGACAAGACGCTCTACAAGTGCTTCTTTGCTGGCGGCGTTCAGTACGAGACAAATCTCAGCTACTGTCGCAACGTTAGTGTCCATATGATTCAGGAAGGTCGGGTTGTCGGGCGCTTCTCAACCGACAGTAACGGAAGGGTTTACACGGGAAGGAACCCTAGCGTCGGCTGTCTGGTTGCTCTCGCTTCGGGAGGACTCAAATTGGTAGCACCCGGAGGCGGCACCGTTGGGTGGGTCGCCGGTTCTTGGGTTCTTGCATTCCTTGGGATCGCAGTCTCATGTCCGTGATATCTTCAAGTTCCAGAGGTGACGTCAGCATAGTGACGACCTTCGTATTCACCGGACTACTCGCGCTCATTGCAGTTTTTGCACACCGCCTGAACTGGGTATTCATCGTTGCAGCAGTCGTCTTCGGCGCCCGCGCCGCCTACCTCACCTACAGGTGGTACCGAGGGCGCAAGGAGGAACGGGCTTCCTCCTGACGAGGAGTCTCACCGAGAA
>NZ_JBNOYB010000048.1:0-58504 GCF_050312375.1 Schaalia sp. | reverse complement strand
TAGGGCCGGACGCTCACGACGATGCGCTCGGCCTCGATGCGCGCGCCCAGGACGACCGTGCGGGCCAGACCGAGGGCGAGAAGTAGTAGACTCTTCATGCGTCACACCTCTTCGGTTGTCTGAATTTGGCTTAGCAATCATCGGCGGATGACGCGGAAACGGCCCCTCCCGGGGCCGTTTCAGTTCCAGATCGTTGTTTTCGCCCGCTGAGCTGGGCCTATGCCGGAATCTCTCCCACAGAAACCACCGAAGAGCCATAATTCCTTAAGAAGCTCATTTGTGACTGACAACGGAGTTGGCGCGCATGAACGCACGAAGGTCCTCGTTCCGTCTCTTCGCCGCGGCATCGGCTTGGATACTCGCCCTCGCCCTTCTCATCGCCGTCACGGGAGCGCCTGCCCGGGCTCTCGGGCAGGACGGCGAGGGGCTGAGGCTCGTCTACGGGCAGCCGGCGTCGAAGACGAAGATGATCCGCTTCGCGAGCGGCGGCCAGTGCGATGATCGCTGGCAGCAGACGACACTGCCGATCGGGAGCGGGGATCTCGGCGCCACGGTCTACGGCGAGGTCAACAGCGAGCAGCTGCTCATCAACGAGAAGACCTTGTGGACGGGCGGCCCGAATTCCACGGCCGACTACGCCGGAGGCAACTCGCCCGAGCACGGGAAGAACGGCGCGACGATCCGTCGTGTTCAGGAGCTGTTCGAACAGGGAGATGCGGCCGGTGCGCAGAACATCGCCAAGAGGGACCTGATCGGAGGGCTCGACCGCGACCGGGAGTACGGGGGCTATCAGGCCTTCGGCGTTCTCAAGCTCGCGCAGTCGACCGGGCGGGGGTACGGCGAGTACGAGCGCTCCGTCGATCTGCGGTCGGGAATCGCCCGCGTGGCTTTCACCTCCGGGGGAGCGGCGTACGAACGCGAATACTTCGCATCCAACCCTTCGGGCGTGATCGCGGGGCGACTCAGTGCCCGGGGAGGAGGCGTCACCGTCGGCATTTCCCTTCCGACGCAGCAGGACGCGCAGCGCAATGGCGAGGTGACGCGCGTGACGGACGAGGGCATCGAGGTATCGGGCGCCCTGTGGAACAACGGCTTGCAATACGCAGCCGATCTGCGCGTCATCGCCGAGGGCGGAAGCGTCACCATTGACCGGCGAGGCTCGAAGCTCAATATCAAGGACGCCCGATCGGTGACCTTCTTCCTCGCAGTGGCGACGGATTATGCGAATGACTATCCGGCCTACCGGACGGGAGAGTCCCGCCATGACCTCGAGGCGCGCGTCGCCGAACGGGCCGAGGCGGCGGCGAATGCGGGATACGAGGACGTCAAGGCCCGTCACCTGGCGGATTTCCAACCCCTGATGGATCGGATGCGCCTGGATCTCGGAGGGGACTCCGGGGGCCTCGCCACGGATCAGCTGCTCGCGGGGTACAAGGCGGGATCGAATACTCCTGCTCAGGATCGCTACCTCGAGACCCTCCTTCATCAGTACGGGCGCTATCTGCTGGCGTCGTCATCTCGGGAGGATTCGCAGCTCCCCGCGAATCTGCAGGGCGTCTGGGCGGCGTGTTCGGCCGATAGGGGCAAGGAGAATCCCTGGCGGTCCGACTACCACATGAATGTCAATCTCCAGATGAATTACTGGCCGGCATATTCGGCGAATCTCGTGGAGACCTCCGAACCCCTGGTGTCCTACGTCAACGGGCTGGTGGAACCGGGGCGCAGGACCGCGGCGATCTACGCGGGCACGAGCGGCGAGCCGGGAACGGGCTTCTTGGCGCACACGGAGAACACCCCCTTCGGGTGGACGGCTCCCGGGTACGAGTTCACCTGGGGGTGGTCGCCCGCCGCCCTGCCCTGGATCCTTCAGAACGTGTACGAGCGCTACGAATTCACGGGTTCTCGTGAGGCCTTGAGCGCTGATATCTACCCCTTGCTGAAGGAGAGCGCGACGCTCTACAGCGAACGCCTTCTTCATCCCTCCACCGATCCCTATGGCGTCACCAGGCTGGTATCGTCGCCGGCCTACTCGCCCGAGCACGGTCCGATCACGGACGGCAACACCTATGAGCAGTCCTTGATCTGGCAGCTGTTCCACGACGCGATCGAGGCGGCTGAGGCGCTCGGAGTGGATGCGCCCGTCGTCGGGAGCGACGAGGGCTGCGCGGCTAAGAACTGGAACAGGGACTGGTCGGCCGAGGGAGCCTTCGTCGATTCCCGTGCGAATCGGTCATGGCGTTGCGCCCTCGAACTCCTCGACCCGATCGAGATCGGTGATGACGGGCAGATCAAGGAGTGGTACCTCGAGGGCCGGATCGGCAAGGACTCGGCCGGCACGGCGATCAGCGGTTTCCAGAGCCGGCATCGTCACATGTCGCATCTTCTGGGCCTCTACCCGGGCGACCTCATCACCTCCGATGATGCGGCGAGCATGAAGGCGGCGGTCGTGTCGCTCGATGAACGCGGCGCGAAGGCGACGGGTTGGGGCATGGCTCAGCGGATCGGCGCATGGGCTCGTACGGGGTCCGGCGACAAGGCGCACGAGCTGATCGCCTCGCTGATGAAGAACGGGATGTATCCGAACCTCTTCGACGCGCATCCGCCGTTCCAGATCGACGGCAACTTCGGCTATGCCGCCGGCGTGGATGAGATGCTCCTCCAGTCGAATGCGGCCTTCGTCGACGCCGGAGGCGCGGAGCACCGGAACTACATGCGAGTGCTGCCCGCCTTGCCCTCCGCGTGGGCTGAGGGCTCCGTCGCGGGAATCCGCGCCAGGGGAGGATTCCTTCTCGACTTCGCATGGAGGAACGGCGAGCTCAACGCCCTGCAGGTGACCTCCGAAGCCGGGAATGACGCCGCACTCGCATTCACCGGAGCAGCCGGGACCCGTGTCATCGACATGACGGGCGGCGGGGCGAGCGTTCCGGTTTCAGTGCTGGACGACGACCGCATCTCCTTCCCCACGGAGGCCGGGCACGCATACGCGATCAAGGGCTTCAGCTCGATGAAGGTGAGCGCGAGCGCCAGTGCGCGCCTCGTCGACGCCTCCGGCTCCGTCGATGTGACGGTCTCCGTGGCGAACGAGGGCGGGAGCGTCCTCAAGAACGTAGTCGTCGAGGCGGCGACCGACGCTCCCGGGTGGGAGTTCGATGCGTCTTCGCGTGAGATCGCCGAGATCCCCGCAGGCGGAAGCGTCGACGTGCGCTTCGAAGCCGCTGCGGCGGCCGCGGGCCCTGCGACCCTTCGTTTCTCCGCCCTTGCAGAGGATCAGCGGGCCGACGCCCAGGTCGATGTGGAAGCGTTGTGCGGCAGGTCGGTACTCCCGAGCGTGACGGCCGTATCCTCCGAACACACTGCGATCGAGGACACGGGCAAGGAGCGTGCGGTCGACGGGGATCCCGCGACGATCTGGCATTCGCAGTGGACTGCGAAGTATCCCCATTGGATCGAAGTTGAACTCCCGGAGGCGATGTCGGTGTGCGGGCTCGCATACACGCCGCGCACGACCGGAGGGGCGGTCAACGGGCGCGTGCGCGAATACGAGATCAGGGTCTCCGAGGACGGCGTGAACTGGAGTGAGCCCGTGACTCGGGGCGAGTTCACTGCGGAGGGGATCGCGCAGATCGCCCCCGTCGGCATCCGGGCGAGATACGTGAAGCTCATCGGGCTATCGGCGCATGCTCCGGGAACCGACAACATGTCGGTCGCCGAGCTTTCGCTGATCGTGACGGATTCAGATCGGCGGGGTGCGCTCGCGGTCGCTGAAGCCAAGGATGACGTGGTGGAATAGGGGAGGACCGCTCCGCGAAGGCAGGTGAATCTCATGGGGGACTTGTTCTCGCTCGCCCACTTCGGCTACGGGGTGGGGGCTCTGGCGATGACCGGGCTTCTGTGCTCGATCCTCGGCTTGGAGCGCCACTACCACCTCAAGGATGCGGGCGTGAAGACGCACGTCCTCGTCGGTGTGGGCGCCTGCCTGTTCACGCTCGTGTCGGTTTACGGATTCGGGTCCTCGACTCCTGCGGGCGCACCGGTGGATCCCTCGCGCCTCGCCGCGCAGGTGGTCTCGGGCATCGGCTTCCTCGGCGCGGGCCTGATCTTCGTCAACAATGACACGGTGAAGGGGCTGACTACGGCCGCAACCGTGTGGGTCTCAGCGGCGATCGGTGTGGCCTGCGGCGTCGGAATGGTCCTCCTCGCCTGTGTGACCGTGCTCCTGCATGTTCTGCTGGTCTTCGCCGTGGGCCCCCTTCTTGAGCGCATTCCCTCGCGGAAGGAGAATGATCGGCTCGTTGTGGAGTACGAGGCGGAAAAGGGCGTGCTGCGCCGGATCCTCGTCACCGCTTCGGGCCTGGGGTTCGCGGCGATGGTGAACTCGACGGAGCGGATCGACACGGAGCACGGTCGGGGAGTGCGCGCCGTCATGCGTTTCGAAGGATCTCATTCCCTTGAGAATCTGATGAAACGGGTGGCCGATATCGAGGGCGTGAATGCGGTCGATCGGATCGAGCACTCCACCCTCGATTGAGCCGGTGCCCTCGGATCGCCGTTCGACGCCCCTTCGCTCGGGGCGCTCAGGCGGTCCAGGCCATCGGGTCGTCGACGAGGCGCTGGAGGATCCTGTGGGCGGCTCCCTTGACCGCGAGGTCGCGCGAGTCGGGGATGAGATCGATCCTCGGTTGTGACCAGGCGGCCTGGAGGACGCGCGTCTCGATCTCTTTCGCCGCGGGTTCGACGAGCCATTCGCCCAGCTCTGCGACGACGCCGCCCAGGAGGACGAGGGGGATGTCCGCGGCGTTGATGACTGCAGCGAGGGAGCGTCCGAGTGCTCCGCCGCCTTCTTCGAGTGCGGCGAGGGTCGCCGAGTCGCCCGCGAGGGCCGAGGCTTTCACGTCTTCGACTCCGGCTTCACGTCCCAGTCCGGCGTGCTGTCCGAGGGCGCGCAGGCCGAGGTAGGCCTCGAGGCATCCGGTGGCGCCGCAGGAGCAGAGGGGTCCGGAGGGGTCGGCGCAGATGTGCCCGATCTCGCCCGACCATCCCCTCGCTCCGCTGAGCGGCCTGTGGTCGACGATGATGCCGGCGCCGATGCCGACTTCGCCGGAGACGTAGATGAAGGAGGCGGGGCCGGAGGGGACGCCGGGGAGCGGGTTGGCGACCGCGAATGCCGCGAGATCGGCTTCGTTGGCGACGATCGCGGGGTGGACGCTGGTGAGGGGGGAGAGGAGGGCCTCCAGGGGGATGTCCCTCCAGCCGAGGTTGGGGGCGAGGGCGAGGGCGCTCGGGGAGACGAGGCCGGGCAGGGCCAGGCCGGATCCGAGGAAGAGGGCTCCTGCGGGCAGGGATTCGGCGAGGAGTTCGCGCGAGGCTTCGCCGAGGCGGGTCATCGTTTCGATGGGGTCGGATCCGGCGAAGTCGGATTCGATGCGCTTGGCGGCGATCTCCTGTCCGGCGAGGTCGATGAGGACGAGGTCGAGGGCGGAGATGTTGACTTCGAGGCCGAGGGCGACCGCCCTTCCGGGCGTCGGCGTGAGGCGGTTGGCGGGGCGCCCTCGGCCGCCCGTCGGGGGTTCGATCTCGGTGACGAGTCCGGCGCTGATGAGTTCGTCGACGAGGCGGGAGATGGTGGCGCGGGTGATGCCCGAGGCCTGGGAGATGCCGGATCTGGAGATCTCCCCGGGTGCGGAGAGGATCTGTCGCAGGGAGAGGGAGAGGTTCATCGCGCGCAGGCTCTCCGCTTTCACTCCGGCCATGGCGCGTTCGGAGGGCTTGAGGGGGGAGCGCTGCGCGACTGAGGCGCGGCGACGATGCTCGGCTTTCATGTCTTGACTCTAGCCTATTCGAAGGACTAAGTTTTTCTTCGTAACAAAATCACTGTGGACCCGTCCATGAGAGGCACCCATGTCTGAGAACCTGTGGAACATCGAAAAGATCCCCTACGTCGGAACAGAGTCGCTCCGACAGGGGCTCGGCTTCCGCTACTACGACGCCGACCGCGTCGTCGCCGGGAAGACCATGAAGGAATGGATGCGCTTCGGCGTCGCCTACTGGCACACCTTCGAGCAGCGCCTCGTCGACCCCTTCGGCACCGGCACGGCGATCCGGCCCTTCGACGGCAAGTACTCCACCCCCCTCGACCTCGCGCTCGCCAAGGTCGACTACGCCTTCGACTTCTTCACGACCCTGGGCGTCGACTACTTCTGCTTCCACGACCGCGACATCGCGCCCGAGGGCGACACCCTCCGCGAGACCAACGCGATCCTCGACAAGGTCGTCGACCGCATCGAGGCGAAGATGAAGGAGACGGGCGTCAAGCTCCTGTGGAACACCTCCTCCCTCTTCACCAACCCCCGCTTCCTCTCGGGCGCCGCGACCTCGCCCTTCTCCGAGATCTACGCCTACGCCGGCGGTCAGCTCAAGCACTCCCTGGAGATCGCCAAGCGCCTGGGCGCCGAGAACTACGTGTTCTGGGGCGGCCGCGAGGGCTACGAGAACCTGTGGAACACCGACCTCAAGCGCGAGCAGGACCACATCGCGCGCTTCTTCCACATGTGCGTCGACTACGCGGCCGAGATCGGCCTGGACTCCCAGTTCCTCATCGAGCCGAAGCCGAAGGAGCCGACCGCGCACCAGTACGACTTCGACGCCGCGACCTCGATCGCCTTCCTCCAGACCTACGATCTGGCCGACAAGTTCAAGCTCAACCTCGAGGGCAACCACGCCAACCTCGCCGGTCACACCTACCAGCACGAGATCCGCGTGGCGCGCGCCGCCGGAATGCTCGGCTCGCTCGACGCCAACCAGGGCGACAAGCTCATCGGCTGGGACATCGACGAGTTCCCCTCGGACCTGTACGAGACGACCGCGGTCATGCACGAGGTCATCGCCGAGGGTTCGATCGGCCCGCGCGGCGGCCTCAACTTCGACGCCAAGCCGCGCCGCACCTCCTTCACCGCCGAGGACCTCTTCCGCGCCCACATCGTCGGCATGGACTCCTACGCGGCCGGCCTGCTCGTGGCTGCGCGCATGCATGAAGAGGGCGTCATCAACGACCTGGTCGCCGAGCGCTACTCGTCCTTCGATTCGGGCATCGGCGCGACCGTCGAGGACGGCACCGCGACCCTCGCCTCCCTCGAGGAGCACGCGCTCGACATCCCGCAGGCCGAGCTCATGGCCGCGGTCAAGTCGGACCACCTCGAGTCGGTGAAGGCGACGATCAACAACTACATCGTCGACACCCTCGGCCGCGCCTGAAATCCGACCCCGACAGGGGCGTCCTGGCGCAGTGCCGTTGAGGCGGTCGGGTCCACCGGTCCCGACCGCCTCCTCCCCCTCCCCCACCCACCGAGGTCATCACCTTTCTTCATCGAGGTCATCACCTTTGCGCCCCGAGGGGATCTCCATTCCCCTCAATCCGCAGCACGCCCCGCCCTCGTCACCCCCGCGCCCGCAACTCAGGGGCAGCCACCTGATCCTCCCTAGGCCCACGACAACGAAGTTCTGGAGACTCCCATGACCACCCGCCCCTACGTCGCCGGCGTCGACACCTCCACCCAGTCCTGCAAGGTCGTCATCTACGACCCCGCCAGCGGCTCGATCATCCGCCAGGGCAAGGCCTCCCACCCGGACGGCACCGAGGTCGACCCCGCCAAGTGGTGGGACGCCTTCCTCGAAGCCGTCGATGAAGCCGGCGGCCTCGACGATGTCGCGGCCCTGTCCGTCGGCGGACAGCAGCACGGCATGGTCCTCCTCGACGAGGACGGCGAGGTCATCCGCCCTGCCCTGCTGTGGAACGACACCCGCTCCGCGTCCTGCGCACGCGACCTCATCCGCGAACGCGGCACCGACGGGCGCGACGACGCGGGCTCCGAGGGCGCGAGCTGGTGGGCCGATGCGACCGGTTCGGTGCCCGTCGCCTCGCTCACCGTGACGAAGCTGCGATGGATCGCCGACAACGAGCCCGAGAACGTCGAGCGGATCGCGGCGATCTGCCTGCCCCACGACTACCTCGCGTGGCGGATCATGGGCTCGCCCTCCCTGGAAGCGCTCGCGACCGACCGCTCCGACGCCTCGGGCACCGGCTACATGGCGCGCGAAACCCCCGAATACCGGCGCGACATCCTCGCCTCCGCCCTGCGCATCGACGAGGACGAGGCGGGGCGCATCATCCTCCCGGCGATCGCGGGCCCGTGGGACGTCGTCGGGCACGGCGACCCCGAGCGCGGCTGGGGCGAGATCCTCATCGGTCCCGGCGCCGGCGACAATGCGGCGGCGGCTCTCGGCGTCGAACTGGAACCCGGGTCGGCGCTGCTGTCCCTGGGGACCTCAGGAGTGGTCTCCGCCGTGTCGACCAGATCGATCGCCGACGCATCCGGCCTGGTCACAGGCTTCTCGGATGCCTCCGGCAACTGGCTGCCCCTGGCCTGCACCCTCAACGCCTCGCGCATCATCGATGCCATGATGAAGGTGACGGGCCTGGGCTACAAGGAGTTCGACGAGGCCGCCCTGTCCGTCGATGACGCCGCCGGCCTCGTCCTCGTCCCCTATTTCGAGGGCGAGCGCACCCCGAACCTGCCGGACGCGACGGCCTCGCTTTCGGGCATGACCCTGGCGAACTCCGATCGCGCCCACGTCGCCCGCGCCACCGTCGAAGGACTGCTCACCCTCATGCGCTTCGCACTCGATGCGATGCGCGCCCAGGGCGCGCCGATCGAGAAGGTTCTCATCGTCGGCGGCGGCGCGAAGTCCACCGCCGTCCAGGCGCTCGCCGCGCAGTTCCTCGATGCGGCGGTCGAGCTTCCCGAGGCCGGCGAGTACGTCGCGCTCGGCGCCGCGAAGCAGGCCGCGAAGGTTCTGGCCGAAGCGCAGTAGCGTCCGGCACGTCCGGCACATCCGGCACGTCCGGCACGGGGTCGCTGCGCACCGGGTCGCCGAGGGGCGTCGGGCACCACCGGGAAACGACGGGGGAGATGGAGTCGACATGAACGTCGGAGTACTCGAATGACTCGGGGAGAGGCGGGAGGGCTGCGGATCTACGCGGCCCTCCTGCGGCGTCCCCATGTGGCGCGCTTCCTCCTGGGCGGGGTGCTCGTCCAGTTCCCCTACGCGATGGTGAACATGGCCCTCCTCATCGGGGCGCGCGACGGCTACGGCTCCTATTCGAGCGCGGGCCTCGCCGCGGCGGTCATGTCGATCGCGGGAGCCTTCTTCGGCCCGAACGTGGGCCGCGCCATCGATCGATGGGGGCAGAAGCGCGTCGTCGGCGTCATCGGCGCCTTCTGGGTGTTCTCCATCGCGGTCCTCGGCCTCGTCCTCGTGCTGCGTCCGCCCTACTGGGCGCTCGTCGCAGTCGTGGTCATGCTCGGGATCAGCGTCCCCGGCGGATCCTTGATCCGCGCCCGCTGGCGCGAGGCCCTGCGCGAGGAGTCCTCGGTGATGCCCTCGGCCCTGTCGCTCACCTCCGTGGCCGAGGAGTTCATGTGGGTGCTCTCCACCCCGATCGCGACCGCCCTGGCGACCCTGGTCTCGCCGATCGCGGCACTGGTCTTCGGCATCTTCACGATCCTGGCCGGTCTGCACCTGCTCCTCGGCGATTCGACTTTCGAACCCGCGCCCTTGGGCGAGCGCGTGCGTGCGCGACTCCGAGGTGCGCAGGGGCCGAGGGCGGAGCTCGGCTCCTCGGGGAACGAGGGCGAGCGCGCGGAGGCCGGATCGGGCGACTGCGGGATCGAAGGCGCGTTCGCAAGCGCCGCTCATGCCGAGGAATCGATGATTCTCGAGGGCGGGGCGGATGCCCGGGCAGGGGCGGAGGCCCGGGCAGGGGCGGAGGCCCGGGCAGAGGCGGTGGGCGAATGCGCTCCCGGCGTTGCGCCGACTGCGCAGCCCTCGTCCTCATCGGCGGTCGAGCGCCTGTGGACGCCGACCTTCGCCGTCCTTCTTCTCGTTCTGATCTTCTACGGCGCTTTCCAGACGACCACGGGGATCGCGATCGTGGCCTTCGCCCGCGAGCTCGACATGCAGGCCTGGGCGGGGACCGTGACCGCCTGCTTCTCGGGCGGGTCGATGGTCGGCGCACTCGTCTACGGGATGAGGGCGTGGCCCGGATCCTTGTGGGCGCGCTTCTACATCGGGTTGGCGGCGCTCGCGGTCGCGTGCTCGCTGCTCGTGTTCGTCGGCTCGATGCCCGCGGCGGCGATCGTCATGCTCGTGTCGGGCCTGTTCCAGGCTCCGACGGTGGTCAACATCAATCAGATCTTCATGCGCATCGTGCCCGCGAAGCGCTTCACCGAGGGGATGGCCCTCTTCGGTTCGATGTGGGTGATCGGGATGTCGGTGTCGAACATCGGTGCGGGGGCTGCGATCGATCGTTGGGGAGCGTTCGGCGGTTTCGCGACCGTGGTCGGTTTCGCGCTGGGCGCCCTCGTGCTGGCGCTCGTCTCGATGCCCGCGGTGAAGCGGGTGTTGGAGGTGGGGCCCGGAGACGGGCCCGCCTGAGTCGGGGCGGCGGTCCCGGCGTCGGCGCGCCGTGTGCGCGTCGGCCGGGCGCTTTGGGGCGGGACCGATGGGGTCAGTCGCTCAGGGGAGCGGGGGCGGTCGAGTCGCGGACGACGAGCCGGGTGGCGAGCTGAATGGGCGAGCCGGCCGTCGCCCCCGGATCCTTCGACATGAGGAGCACGGTGCGCACGGCCTGCGCCCCCATGTCGCCGAGCGGCTGATGGACGCTGGTGAGCCTGGGGGTCGCCCAGCGCGCGAGGTCGGTGTCGTCGAAGCCGATGACGGAGAGGTCCTCGGGGATCCGCAGTCCGAGTTCGCGGGCCGCCTCGTAGACGCCGATCGCGGTGACGTCGTTGGAGGCGAAGATCGCGCTCGGGCGCTCGGGCGCGGGGAGTGAGAGGAGACGGCGTCCGACTTCGAGTCCGTTCTCGTAGGAGTATTCGGATCCGCCGACGAGGGCGGGGTCGAAGGCGATCCGGTTCATCCTCAGGGCCGACAGGTAGCCCTCGAAGCGCTCGTGGCCGGGCACCGAGTAGGCGGGGCCTTTGACGAAGGCGATGCGGGAGTGGCCGAGGGCGATGAGGTGCTGCGTCGCTTCGACGCCGCCGTTCCAGTTGGTCGCGCCGATCGAGGCGGTCCCGATCGGGGTGGGGGATGCGGGGTCGATCGCGAGGTGGGCGAGGCCGGCGTCTTGGAGGCGGGCGATGAGGTCGGTGCTCGAGGGCGAGGTGACGGTGATGATGCCGATGCCCCCGCCTTCGGCGAAGTCCGAGATCCAACGATCGTCGAGGGGGCGGATCCTCGGTTCTTCGCCGGTGCCGAATGAGGTGTGGCTGAGGAGGAGGTTGGCGCCGAGCTGGAGGGCTGCTGTGGAGGCGCCTTTGAGGATCTCGAGGGTGTAGGTCGTCGAAAGATTGTCGGCGACGATGGCGATCGAGGGGCGTGCTGCGGTCGGGTGCGCGGGGGCGGTGCGCTGATATCCGAGTGCGGCGCAGGCGTCGAGGACGGCGCGCCGTGTCGATTCGGAGACGTCTTTGCGGTTGTTGAGGGCTTTTGAGGCCGAGGCTTTGGAAACGCCTGCCAGTTGGGCGACCGCATCGAGGGTGACCTTCTGCTTGCGAGGGGTATCACTCATGGCAACCTCCTTTCGAGCTTCAGCATACGAAACAGTTTCGTTTTGTTCAAGGAGTAATCAATCTCTGACGATTTCGTTATCAGCGCGCAATCTGCGCGTCTTGACATATTTTTTCTCGGACTTAAACTAAGTGGTGTTCAGGTTGGTTCGCGAAAGATTTCGGTCAATCCCAGACCGGAGCGACCACCGACGGAGGTTTCAACGGTGAAACGACACTCACGAATGCTCGGTGTGACGGCAATCGCCACCGTCGCCGCACTCGCCCTCGCCGGCTGCGCCGGTGGCGCAGGGTCCGACTCCGGATCCGCCGACGGCAAGGTCACCATGGAGCTCTGGCACAACTCCACCACCGGTGAAGGCAAGGCCTTCTGGGACAGCACCGCCGCCGACTTCATGAAAGAGAACCCGAACGTCACGATCAACGTCTCGGCCGTCCAGAACGAAGAACTCGACGGCAAGCTCCAGACCGCGATGAACTCCGGAGACGCCCCCGAGATCTTCTTCTCGCGCGGTGGCGGCAAGCTCAACGACATGATCGCTGCCGGACAGGTCCAGGACATCACCGATCAAATCACGGAAGAGACGAAGACCGCGATCGGCCCCGGCCCAATGTCCACGCTCACCGTCGACGGCAAGCTCTACGGCATTCCGACCTCCGTTCTGCCCGGAGGCATCTACTACTCCGAAGAGCTCTTCGCCCAGGCCGGCATCACCGAAGCCCCCACGACCATGGACGAGCTCAACACCGCCATCGACAAGCTCAAGGCGGCCGGCATCCAGCCGATCGCCCTCGGCGCCAAGGACGCATGGCCCGCCGCCCACTGGTTCTACTTCTTCGCCCTGCGCGAATGCAGCCAGGACACCTTCCTCACCGACTCCGCCAAGGGCGACTTCTCCGATCCCTGCTGGCTCAAGGCCGCCGAGGACCTCAAGACCTTCGCCGATACTGAACCCTTCAACGACGGCTTCCTCACCACTTCCGCCCAGCAGGGCGCAGGCTCCTCCGCGGGCCTCGTCGCCAACCACAAGGCCGCCATGGAACTCATGGGCGCCTGGAACGTCGGCGTCATCGCGGACCTCACTCCCGACAAGAAGCCCCTCGCGGACCTGCGCTGGTTCCCCTTCCCGGCCGTTGACGGCGGACAGGGCGGCGAAGGTGCCCTCATGGGCGGTCTTGACGGATTCTCCTGCTCGACCGAAGCCCCCAAGGAATGCGCTGAATTCCTCAACTTCGCCGTGAAGAAGGAATACCAGGAGAAGTACGCCGAAGCCTTCAAGACCATCCCGGCCAACACGCAGGCCCAGGGCGTCGTTCAGGAGCCCGCGCTCAAGAACATCCTCGAGGCCAACAACAAGGCCCCCTACATCGCCGTGTGGCTCGACACCCTGCTCGGCCAGAACGTCGGTAACGCCCTCAACATCGGCGTCGTCGACATGCTCGCCGGCAAGTCGGGCCCCGATGGCATCCTCAAGGCGGTTCAGGCCGCAGCGGATAAGGAGTGATTCGAGACCATGTCAGCAGCCCCCGTGCTCAACGGGGGATCCGGGGCCGCGGGAGCCGCCGAGAAGCGCTCCCGCGGCCGCGGCCGCTCACAGAAGTCGGAGATCGGTAGGCGCGAGCGCCTGGAGATCGCCGTCCTGTCCGGCCCGGCGATCCTCCTCTTCCTCTTCTTCGTCATCTTCCCCGTCCTCATGGCGGGCTACTACGGCTTCTTCAAATGGAAGGGCTACGGAGTCCCCACCGACTTCGTCGGCCTGAAGAACTACATCACGATCCTCACCGACCCCGAGTTCCACGCGGTCCTCGGCCACAACGCGATCATCCTCGTGGCATCCCTGCTCCTCCAGGGCCCGATCGCCCTGCTCCTCGCGCTCCTCCTCAACAAGAAGATGCGCGGGCAGTCCGTGATCCGCGTCCTCATCTTCATCCCCTACGTGATCTCCGAGGTCATCGCCGGCACCGCATGGTCGCTCCTCCTCCAGAGCCAGGGCGGCGTCAACCGCCTCCTCACCGACATCGGCCTCGGCGCCTTCACCCAGGACTGGATCGCCGATCCGAAGATCGCCATGGCGACGCTGATGTTCATCCTCACCTGGAAGTACGTCGGATTCGCCGTCATCATCTTCCTCGCGGGGCTGCAGGGGATCCCGACCGAGCTCATGGAGGCCGCGAAGGTCGATGGCGCCTCCTACTGGCAGATCCAGCGCCGCATCACGATCCCCTTGCTCGGACCGACGATCCGCATGTGGGCCTTCCTCTCGATCATCGGCTCCCTCCAGCTCTTCGACCTCGTCTACATCATCTGGGGCCAGTACATCGCCTCGACCGCCGGAACCTCGACGATGGCGAGCTACATGGTGATCAACGGCCGTCTGGCCGGCAACTACGGCTACGGCAACGCCGTCGCGGTCGTCGTCTTCTTCATCTCGCTCATCATCGCCCTCGCCTACCAGCGCTTCGTCCTGCGCCGCGACACCGAGGGCGCCCTGACAGGAGGCCGGAAGTGAGCACCGCAATCCCGCTCAAGCGCCGGAAGAACGGCGCACCGAAGCTCGAATGGGGCAACCCCGGCATCTACTTCCTCGCCGCGGTCGTCATCGTCGCGATCCTTGCGCCCGTCGCCTATGTCATCATCGGCGGCTTCCGCACGAACTCGCAGATCACCGACAACCCCGCCGGCCTGCCGAACCCGTGGGTCATCGAGAACTACACCGAGGTCATCGCGAGCCCCGTCTTCTGGAGGCAGATCCTCAACTCGACGATCGCCGCCACGGCGACCACCCTCGGCGTCGTCATCCTCGGCATGATGGCCTCCTTCGTCATCGCCCGCTACCCCTTCAAGGGGCGCGAGGCCATGTACTCCCTCTTCGCCGCCGGGCTCATGTTCCCCATGACCGTTGCGATCACGCCCCTGTACATCCTCATCAAGTCCCTGGGCCTGACGAACAATCTCCTCGGCGTGATCCTCCCCGGCATCGCCTTCGCACTGCCGACGACGGTGATCATCCTCGTGCCCTTCCTGCGCACGATCCCCAAGGAGCTCGAGGAGGCCGCGGCCCTCGACGGCTGCGGAAGGCTCGGCTTCTTCTGGAAGATCGTCCTGCCGCTGTCGGCTCCCGGCGTCATCACGACGGGCATCCTCGCCTTCATCGGCTCCTGGAACTCCTACATGCTGCCGCTCTTCGTCCTCTCCGATGAGTCCCTCTTCACCTTGCCGCTGGGCGTCCAGGCCTTCGCCTCCCAGTACTCGGTGGACACCGCCAGAGTCCTCGCCTTCACCTCCCTGTCGATGATCCCCGCCCTCATCTTCTTCTCCCTCTTCGAACGCCGCATCGTCGGCGGCCTGACGGGAGCCGTGAAGGGATGAGCGCGCGCAACCCGATCCTCGCCGGGGTCTTCCCCGACCCCTCCGCCTGCCGGGTCGGCGACACGGTCTACCTCGCGAACTCGACCTTCACCTGGTTGCCCGGACTGCCGATCCACGCCAGCCGCGACCTGGAGAACTGGGAGCTCGTCGGCCACGCCCTCACCGAGGACAATGCCGGCCCGCTCGACCTCGAGCTCGGAGCAGAATCGCAGGGCATCTTCGCCCCGACTCTGCGCCACATCGGCGGTCGCTTCGTCCTCGTCTGCACGACGGTCGTCGGCGCCGCGGAACGCTCCTTCGTCATGACCGCGCCGCGCGCCGAGGGGCCGTGGTCGACTCCCCGCTTCCTCGACGGCGCCGGCGGTATCGACCCGGATGTGTTCGAGGACGAGGACGGGACCGTCTGGTGGACGGGGACCCGCTTGGCCGCAGATCCCATGTGGCACGACCAGACCGAGATCTGGACGCGCCCGGTCGACCTCGACGGCGCCCGCTTCACGGGCGAGGAGACGGTCATCTGGCACGGCGCCGTCGAGAAGGTCGTCTGGTCGGAGGGGCCGCACCTCTACAGGCTCGGCGACACCTACTACCTCCTGACCGCCGAGGGCGGGACCGCCGAAGAGCACTCGGTCTCGATCGCCCGGGCATCGCACCCGCGCGGCCCCTGGGAGGGCTGCAAGCGCAACCCGATCTTCAGCCACCGCAATCTCGGCCGGAGCTCGCAGATCCACAACATCGGGCACGCCGACATGTTCACCATGCCCGACGGATCCTGGTGGGCGGTCATGCTCGGCGTGAGGCTGCGTGACAACCGCCACCTCCTCGGGCGCGAGACCTTCCTCGTGCCCGTCGCCTGGGAGGACGGGTGGCCGGTGTTCGCCCCGGGTGTCGGCCGGGTCCCCGCCGCCCTCGACATCCGTCCCGGTATCGCCCCCGAGCAGCGCAGCCTCGCGCCCCTCGGAGACGTCCCCGAACGCCCGCATGAGGTCGAACTCCCCGTCGCCGAGCTGAGCGCCAGGGCGCTGAGGCCGGTCGGGGCGGAGTGGATCGGCGAGGAGGAGCGTTCGTTCCGCGGCGTGCGCGCCGCGTCCTGGAAGGCCGCGATCAGCCTCGCCGCTGAGACGCTCGCCGCAGGAGGCCTCGCGCTCGGCATCGTCCAGGATGCGAAGAACTCGGCCCGCGTGCGCATCGACGAGGACGGTCGCCTGCTCGCCCGGATCCTCGTGCGCGGAGAAGAGGAGGAACGGGTGCTCGGGCGTCCCGATGCGGGCGCAAGAGTCCGGGTCGGTTTGCGCGACCTCGTCTGTGAGATCGCCTTCGGCGATGAACGCGCCGAGACCGTCCTCGCCCTGCCCGCGGATTGGCTCTCGACCGAGGAAGCCGGGGGATTCACCGGCTGCCTGCTCGGACTGTGGGGTCCCGCCCTCGAGAACACGACTGCGCCGGTGCGCCTCGCCGGAACCGAATTGCGCCCCTGAGCGCCCGACCCCTGCGCCTGAGGGCGCACGACCTTGGAGACATCATGACCACCTGGCAGAACGCGTCCCTCAGCGATGAGGAACGGCTCGACGCCCTGCTCGCCGAGATGAGCCTGAAGGAGAAGATCCATCAGCTCGCCTCCTTCTGGGCGCGCGATCCGGAGGACTCCGTGCCCGCGCCCGAGCCCACGGGGCACGAGGGCGGGGTCGGCGATTCCGCCGATGAGGGGGCCGGCCACGAGGTCGCGCCCATGGAGAACGCCTTCGCGGCCGATTCCCTGTCCTGGGAGGAGTCGATCGACGGCGGCCTCGGCCACCTGACCCGCGTGTGGGGCACAGACCCCCTTGAACTCTCCGAGGGTGCGGCCAAGCTCAAGAAGATGCAGGCCGAGGTGCGCGAATGCAACGCCTTCGGCATCCCTGCGATCGTCCACGAGGAGTGCCTCACCGGTTTCACCGCCTACCGGGCGACCGTGTACCCCGCGGCGATCGCGTGGGGGGCGACCTGGGATCCCGAGCTCGTCGGCGAGATGGCTTCGCGGATCGGGCAGGACATGCGCGCCCTCGGCGTCCACCAGGGCCTGTCGCCCCTGCTCGACGTTGTCCGCGACTACCGCTGGGGGCGCGTCGAGGAGACCTGCGGCGAGGACCCCTACCTCGTCGGTTCGCTCGGCACGGCCTACGTCAAGGGCCTCCAGGGCGCGGGCGTCATGGCGACCCTCAAGCACTTCGTCGGCTATCCGGCCTCGCGCGGCGGCCGCAATCACGCGCCGGTGCCGATGGGCCCGCGCGAACTCGAGGACGTCATGCTCCCCTCCTTCGAGATGGCGGTCCGCGAGGGCGGCGTCGACTCGGTGATGAACTCCTACTCCGACATCGACGGTGTGCCCGCCGCCGCTTCTCGCCACCTCCTCACCGAGGTCCTGCGCGAGCGCTGGGGATTCACGGGGACGACCGTCTCGGATTACTGGTCGGTCCGATTCCTTGAGAAGATGCACCGCGTCGCCGCGGACGAGGTCGAGGCGGGGGCGCTCGCCCTCCGCGCCGGATTGGATGTCGAGCTGCCTGAGACGACCTGCTATTCGGGGCTCGCCGAAGCGGTGGAGCGCGGCCTGCTCGAGGTTGCGGACGTCGATGCGGCGGCTCGCAGGGTGCTCCTCCAGAAGGTGCGCCTGGGCCTGCTCGACGCCGACTGGGAGCCCCTCGTCGATGAATCGCGCGACCTCGATTCTCCTAAGAACCGCGAGGTGGCGCGTCGCATGGCCGAGGAGTCGATCGTCCTGCTGAAGAACGACGGCATCCTCCCCCTGCGCGCCCGCTCCGGCACCGTGGTCATCGGCCCGGTATGGGAGGAGGTCCGCTCCTTCATGGGCTGCTACTCCTTCCCGAACCACGTGCTCGCCCGTTACGAGGACGGCCGGACGGGCCTCGACATCGAGACCCTGCCCGAGGCGCTCGGCTCCGTCCTCGACGAGCCGGTCTTCGTCCGCGGCACCGGCTTCATGTCCGGAACGGACGAGGAGATCGCCGAGGCCGTTGCGGCCGCGAAGAGCTCCGAGCTCGCGATCCTCACCCTCGGGGACATCGCCGGCATGTTCGGCGAGGGCACCTCCGGCGAGGGCTGCGACGTCGCGGGCCTCGACCTGCCCGGCCGTCAGGGCGAATTGCTCGACGCGGTCCTCAGCACAGGCACGCCCGTCGTCCTCGTCCTCGTGACGGGCCGCCCCTACGCGCTCGGCGCCTATGCGGATCGCTGCGCCGCGGTCGTCCAGGCCTTCATGCCCGGAGTCGAGGGCGCGGGCGCGATCGCCCGGATCCTGTCGGGCGGGGTCTCGCCCTCGGGCCGCCTGCCGATCGCGATCCCGAACACCCCGGGCGGCCAGCCCGGCACCTACCTGCAGCCGCCGCTCGGCTGGGAGTCGGAGGGGATCTCGAACATCGATCCGCGCCCGCTCTTCCCCTTCGGGCACGGCCTGTCCTACACGAGCGTCGAGTACTCCGCTCCTTCGGTCTCGACCGGGCGCATGGCGCTCGACGGGACGGTCGAGTACTCGGTGACGGTGACGAACACCGGCGGGCGCGCCGGAGCCGAGGTCGTCCAGCTCTACGCCTCCGACCCGGTCGGCGAGGTCGTCCGCCCGCTCAAGCAGCTCATCGGTTTTGCGAAGGTCGAGCTGGCGCCCGGCGAGTCCGCCCGCGTCGTTTTTGAGGTCCACGCCGATCGCTTCTCCTTCACGGGAGTGGACATGAAGCGCATCGTCGAGGGCGGGAGGATCCTGCTCGCCGCGGGGCGCTCCTCGGAGGAGCGCCTGCCCGCGTCCGAGATCGAACTCGAGCCCGGGCGTCGTATCGTCGGTGAGGGACGCGTCCTCACCACTCCGGTGAGGATCGAGAGGAACTGAGCAAGACCGCCGGGGTCGGCGCTGCTTGAGCCGTCGGCCCCCGGGAGCGGTCGCGAAGGAGTCAAGGATGTCCACCCGCTACGACATGGAACTGCCCGATTTGCAGGCGTATCGGCCGGAGCTGGCCGAGCCCGCCGACTTCGACGAGTTCTGGCGGACGACCCTGGAGGAGAACCCCTTCGATCCGGCTCTAGTGCGCGTCGATGAGGTTGAGACGCCGCTTGAGACTCTGCGGGTCTTGGACCTCGTCTTCCCCGGTTTCGGTTCGGATCCGATCCGCGCTTGGCTCACGCTGCCCGTGTCGGCCGAGGGTCCCTTGCCGGCCGTCGTCCAGTACCAGGGCTACGGCGGAGGACGCGGCCTTCCGGTGGACCACCTCGACTGGGCGAGCGCCGGATTCGCCCATTTCTTCATGGACTCGCGCGGCCAGGGCGGCACGTGGGGCAATGGGGGAGCGACCCCTGATCCGCGGGGCGCCGGCTACGGGGATCAGGGCTTCATGACGCGCGGCATCGAGGACCCCCGCGATCACTACTACCGTCGGATCTACGTCGACGCCCACCACGCGGTCGAGGCCGCAGCCGCGTTGCCGCAGGTGGATGCTTCGAAGATCCTCGTCACCGGCGGATCCCAGGGCGGGGCGCTCGCGATCGCCGCCGCTTCGCTCAATCATCGGGTGGTCGGCGCGATGCCGGACGTCCCCTTCATGAACCACTTCCGCCGTTCGGTCGCCCAGACCGAGGGCACGCCCTACGACGAGATCGTCCGCTATCTCGCGGTCTTCCGCGATCGGGTCGACAGGGTGTTCGAGACCCTCTCCTACTTCGACGGCGTCCTCCTCGGGCGCAGGGCTCTCGCGCCCGCGCTCTTCTCCACGGCCCTGCTCGATTCGGTGTGCCCGCCCTCGTCCGTGTTCGCGGCGCGCAACTGGTGGGGCGCGGCGGCCGAGGGGGAGGCGCCGAGGGCGGACATCGAGGTGTACCCCTTCAACAACCATGAAGGCGGGGGCGCTTACCAGTGGCTCAAGCAGGTCGAGTGGGCGAGGGGATTGCTCGGCGACGGAGAGTGACGCCGTCTTGAGGCGGACGCAGGCCCTTTCGCCCCTTCCGCCCTCGTCCCGTCGTCATCGGGGATGATGGCCGGTCGGGACTCGTCGAATCCGACTGGCGTCGACGGTCGTCCGCAGGCTCTTCGGGGCCTCGTGGCGCCTCTTGTCCGCTGTGAGGAGGCGTTGATCGCGCTTCTGGCGCGGCCTGTGCGCGCTCCGGTGTCGAGTGCGAGGGGGTGTGTCATCGCTCCTCGGCAGTCGATGCGACGTGCGGTACCGGGTGACGACTCCTGTTCCCGTGATTGATTTGACATTCGTAGAAACCGGTTGCGACAATGATAGAAACCGGTTTCCATGTTCGTTGGCAGACAAAAGGAATGCACGGCGATGACGACGCGCACCCCCACGGCTCACCTCCTTCCCGCCCTCGGGCTCATACTCGTCACCGCCGTCTGGGGATCCACCTTCTTCCTCACCAAGAATCTGCTCGAAGACCTGCAAGCACTGGACTTCCTCGCCCTGAGATTCACGATCGCCGCCCTGGCCGGATCCGTGATCCTCGGACGGCGAATCATCAAGGCCGATCAGCGCACGTGGGCGCGCGGCGCGACCGCCGGACTGCTCTACTTCGCCGCCCAGTTCCTTCAAACCGAAGGGCTGAAGACCACCGACGCGTCGATCTCCGGATTCATCACCGGCATGTACGTCGTCCTCACGCCGCTCGTCGGATTCCTCCTCTTCTCGAACCGTCCGGCCGCGCGGACCTGGATCGCCGTCGTCATCGCAACCGGCGGACTGATGGTGCTCAGCCTGAACGGCCTCTCGTACGGCACCGGGGAAACCCTGACGCTGGGCGGCGCCCTGCTCTACGCGCTCCACATACTCGTCCTGGGGCGATGGGCCGAACACGACGACCCCCTCGCCCTGGCCGCGATCCAACTCATCGTCATCGCCGTTCTGGCCGACATCGCGGCCGCCCCCGGCGGATACGGGCTCCCGACGAGCGCGGCGGACTGGGCGTCCCTGCTCTACATGGCCCTCGTCGCCGCCCTCGCCGCCCTCGTCATCCAAACCTGGGCGCAGTCGCGCATCCCGGCGGCCTCAGCCGCGGTCATCATGACGACCGAACCGGCATTCGCCTCGCTCTTCGCCATCGCGCTCGGCGGAGAGCACCTCACGGGGCGCCTCGTCATCGGCGGAACCCTCATGCTCTCGGCAATGCTCGTCACCGAACTGCGCCCGTCGGCCGACGAGCGCAAAAGCGACGCCCGCCGATCCTCCCCAGAAGACCAAGCATCGTCAACACTCATCGCACAGAAAGGATGACAACGATGTCACTCAGAAGAACCGCCTGCCTCGCCCTCGCCTCGGCACTCGCGCTCGGCGCGACCGCCGGGTGCTCCGCAGGGGGGAGCGCCGACCGGGCCGAAGGGAGCGTCACCTGGTCGACATGGGGCAATCCCGAAGAACTCGCCGTCTTCGAAGAGTTCAACAAGGACTTCATGGAACGCCACCCCGACATCCGAGTCGATTTCCAACCCGTCGCCTCCTACACCGACTACCACTCCAAACTCACCACGCAGCTGACCTCCGGCACAGCGCCGGACGTCTTCTACGTCGGAGACGACCGCATCGCCTCGCTCGTCGCCAACAACGTGCTCGAACCCCTGGATCCGCACCTGAGCGATGACGCAGCCATCAAGCTCGACGACTTCTCCGAGCGGATCTACCGCGTGGCGCAGCTCGACGGCAGCACCTACGCCCTGCCGAACGACGTCAATCCGGACGCCTTCTGGTACGACAAGCAGGCGCTCGCTCAAGCCGGCATCACCGAGGACCCCGCCGAACTGGCCGCCAAGGATCAATGGACGACGCAGGCCTTCTTCTCCATGACGCGCAAGCTCGCCGAAGCCGGCATGACGGGCGCAGCATTCTGGAACTACTGGTCGACCACCAACTCGATCATCGAGTCCCAAGCGGGACCGGTCTACACCGACGACGCCTACACGGCCAACACGAATCCCGCGGCCGTCGAAGCCGTGCAGCAATGGGCGGACCGCTTCGCCTCCGGGGAACTGGCCGTCGCCGACCTCATGCCCGCGGGACAGGACGCCGACACCCTGTTCGTCACCCACCAACTCGGATTCCTCGTGCAAGGGCGTTACACGGTCGCCACCATCGAAGGCGCCGGGAACTCCATGGACGACTACGACGTCGTGCGCTGGCCGACCCCCGACGGCGCCGCCGCCTCGACGGGCGTCGCCTCCTCCTTCCTCGCCATCAACAAGAACGCCGCGGACAAGAAGGCCGCCTTCACCTTCTTCTCCGAATTCTTGTCGCGGGACGGGCAGACGCAGCGGCTCTCGAACTCCGGCAACGCCCTGCCCTCAATCGCAGGAGTCGACGAGATCGTCACGGGATCGGGCAAGCCCGCCCACGTCGCGACCCTCATCGAAATGAGGGACGAAGGATTCGCGAACTACCAGGTCGAGGCGGCCGTCCCCGACCTGTCCAACACCATCGCGAATGAATACATGCTGCCGATCTACCAAGGGAAGCTCAGCGCTCAGGAAGGGCTGGACGCCATCGCGAAGATCGTCAAGGAATCAGCAGGCGATTGATTCCGGATCGAAGAGTAGAAGCACCATGACCACTCCTCCGCCGACCGGCGGCGACCGGGGACGGCTCGTGGAGGATGCGCGCAAGCCGAGTGCTCTAAGCGCGTCCTCCACGACCGCTCCTTGGCGTCGCAAGGACTCCTATTGGGCCGTGTTCTTCCTGGCCCCTCAATTCATCGGAACCGTAGTCTTCACGCTCATCCCGTTCCTCCTCGCATTCGCCCTCGCCTTCACCGACTGGAACGGCTTCGGCCCCCTGCGCTTCATCGGATTCGCCAACTTCACCAAGCAGATCGGCGATCCGCTGTTCATCAGAGCCGTCGCGAATACTCTGGGCCTGGCCGCCATCACCGTTCCCGTCGGGCTCTTCCTCGCCATCGTGATCGCAGTGCTGCTCAACCGGATCCGGAGCAAGACCGTCTACATGATGATGTTCTTCGCCCCCGTCGTCACCTCGTCAGTGGCCGTTGCGCTGATCTGGCAGCAGCTCCTGCGGGTCGACGGAGCGCTGTCGACCACGATCGCGGCGATCACCGGACTGGATTCACCCGACTGGCTCAACGACCCTCGGCTGACGCTCATCGCCGTCAGCGCCGTGACGATCTGGTCATCGCTCGGACTCAACGTCGTGATCTTCCAGGCCGGTCTGCAGAACATCAGTCCGTCCGTCCTGGAAGCCGCATCCATCGACGGCGCATCGGCCTTGCGCTGCTTCCGATCGGTGACGCTGCCGATGCTCTCCCCCACGATCTTCTTCCAATCGATCATCGCCTTCATCTCCTCGCTCCAGGCCTTCGACATCGTCTTCGTCCTCGTCAAGAACGCCGGACCGGACAATGCGACCCGCACGATCGTCTACCACATCTACGAGCTGGGACTTGAGAAGGGGCAGATGGGGATGTCCTCGGCGGCGGCCGTCATCCTGCTCATCCTGTCCGCCGTGATCACGATCATTCAGTTCGGCTTCGAGAAGAGGTTCGTCCACTATGAGAACTGAAGGTTCGCGCCCCCTGCCCCGAGTGCGCTTCGGCTCCCTGGCCACCCACCTCGTCCTGGCGCTCGGCGCCATCGCCATGTTCGCGCCATTCGTGTGGATGGTCCTCACGGGGTTCAAAACACTGCCGCAGATCCTCAAAGAGCCTCTGAGCTTCATACCGGATCCGTGGACCACTCAGAACTTCACCTCCGCATGGACCCAGGCGCCGTTCGTCCAGGCCTACGCGAACTCGGCCTACATCACGATCGCGATCGTCTGCGGTTCGCTGATCACCACGTCAATGGCGGGCTACGCCTTCGCGCGCATCGACTTCCCCGCCAGCCGCTGGCTCTTCGGCGTCGTCCTGGTCAGCCAGATGATTCCGAAGCAGGTGACCCTGGTCCCCTTCTACCTGCTGATGGCGAAAATCGGGTGGGTGGACTCCCATCTGTCGCTGATCATCCCGGGGATCCTGGTCAATCCCTTCGGCGTCTTCCTCGCCCGTCAATTCATCCTGTCGATCCCCAAGGAACTGGAGGAGGCGGCCACGGTCGACGGGGCTTCGCGTCTGCGCATCTACTGGCAGATCATCCTTCCGCTGATCCGACCGGGCCTGGGGGCCCTGGCGATCATCGTGGCGCTGGATGCGTGGAACAACTTCCTCCTGCCGCTGGTCCTGCTCAACCGATCCCAGCTCTTCACCGTGCCCTTGCTGCTCTCGCAGTTCCAAGGGCAGTTCGGCGGCATCAACACGGGGCTGATCATGGCGGCGACCGCCGTATCGACCATTCCCATGCTCATCGCATTCGTCATCGGGCAGAAGCAGATCATGTCGTCGTTGGCGTCATCGGGTCTGGGGGGAAGATGACGAGGAGCGCCCTGCCTTCAACCGGTCCCGGCTGCGAGCTGCCCTTCGTGGATCTCGACCACGTCGCCTTCAGCGTTCCGCGTTCGCGCCTGCTCGTCACCAGGAACGGGACTGATCTGCATATCTACGAGGCGCGTTACGAAGTTCCGCTCGATTCGTGCCTTCTGGTCATCGCCTCCTTCGCCTCCAGGCGGTCCGAGGGCGGTCAAGCGGCCGCCTGGATCGCTCAGGGAGCGCATTTGAGGAGCGGCGGAGCCGAGCTGGCGATCATGGGGGAACGCATCTGCTTCGGGCGGGACGAGCACGTCGGCTCGTGGCGCTTGACGGTCGTCGATCCGCTGAGGATCAGCGTCACCGAGCAGGACGACGCCCTGATCGTCGACGTGTGCGACGACGAAGCCTCCCCTCAGGGACGCCGGATCCGCGAGGGGGAAGACGCTGCGAGCCCATCCGGGGGATCCGACTCCTTCGCGGACTTCGGGGCGAGCGCGGATCGGGTCGTCGACGAGTGGATGTCGCGCATGCCGGCGTGCGCGCCCCACCGCGTCCCCGCAATGCGCCACTGCTGGTGGACGTTGGGGGTCAACACCATCGACACGGTGATCGATGGGCGCGGGCATCGGATCATCGTGCCCTCGAAACGCGGCTACGTGGGCCTGTGGCAGTGGGACGCGTACTTCATCGCCATGGGCGTGGCCCACGGCGATCCGGATCTGGCCCTCGAGCAGTTCGAGATCGCGATGCGCTTTCAGGGCGATGACGGTCAGCTCCCGGATGTCGTCCACGAGGAGGGCGTGCTGGCCTCATCCGATGACCTGCCGCCCGCCGACCGCCTCAAACTGGAAGCGGAGGGTTCGGCCAGCATCGGACTCGGCGCCGTGCCCCTCACGAAGCCCCCGTTGACCGCCTGGGCATTGGAGAAGGTGCTCGCATCCACCTCGCCCTCGGTGCGCTCCCAGCAGATCGAGCGCTTCTCCGCTTCGATCGCGAAGAGCCAGGAGTGGTGGTTCGCCCAGGGGATCCCTCCCGTGTACGCCCACCCGTATTCCTCGGGTCTGGATGACAGCCCCGTCTTCGATTACGAATTGCCCGTTGAGACGCCGGACCTGCTGGCATACCTCGTGCGCCAGGATGAGATTCTCGCTTCGTGGCGGCGCGAAGGACTGCTGCGCTCGGACGACGCTGATCTCCACACTCATCGCGCCGAGGACACCCGTCGTCTGCTGCTGGATCTGTGGGACGCGGACGAGCAGATGTTCGTCGCGCGCAACGCGCATCGGCGGATCCCGCATCGCACGATCGTCCACTTGCTCGCATCATTCGCAGGAGGCCTTCCGGAGGAGATCAGCCGGAGTCTGAGCGAGGACATCCGCTCCGAAAAGCGCTTCTCGTCGCAGTACTCGCTGCCCGTCGTGTCCTTCGACGACGACGCCTACCGCGCCGAGGTCATGTGGCGCGGGCCGGTCTGGGCGAATACGTCGTACCTCGTCGCGGAGGGCATGCAGGCGTGCGGTCACGAACGGCTCGCCCAGGAGCTGCGCGCGGGGATCATGAAGATGATCGAAACAGCGGGTCCTGTCGAATACGTGAACGCCTTCACCGGGCGGCGCTGCGAAGGCGCCGCGTCGGCGTTCTCCTGGTCGGCCGCCCTCTACGTGGACCTCGCAGTGCGGGAGTACACGGCCTCGAGCTGAGGGGCGCTCCTCGCGTCGGCCGGGGCGCCGCCGTGCAGGGGGCGCGGGACACTGCGAGCGGTGCCGATTCAGCCTCAGGTTGAAGGCCTCCTGTGCGCGGTGGCGGAGCCGGAACGACTCCGGCACCCCTGCGGAGCCTTCGCCGTTGCGCGCTCTCGTTACGCAGAACGGAGCGATGTCCGGGCACCGCTCCTAGGGCGAGACCTCTGCGCGGATGAGCGGGATCGGGTAGTTCGCGGCCGTGATCGGGCTCAGAAGCGAATCCGTGATTCCGGCGCTGAAGTCCTCGATCCCCAGGATCTTGTACATCGCCTCTCGTCCGAACTTCGTGGAGTCCGCGACGAAGAAGGCGTCCGAGGCGATCCGGCGAACTGTTCGTTGCAGTTCCAAGGAATACCCTGAATTGCCGTAGATGCCGTCCTCCATGACGGAACTCGTGCCGAAGATCGCGACGTTCAAGCGCATGCGATTGAGCTGATCGATTGCGGTGGGGCCCCAGACATGAGTCCTCAGGGGAAGCAGTTCCCCGCCGATGACGATGAGGTTCAGAGCGGGATGCTTCAGGATCTCCGAAGCGATGGGGAGATCGTGAGTGACGACGGTCAGTGAGCGGTGCTGGAGATTCCGCGCCACCTCGAGGCAGGTCGTACCCGAGTCGAGGAAGACGGTCTGCCCTTCGAGGATCCGTTCGGCCATCGCGATTCCGATCGCCCGCTTTTCGTAAAGCTGCGGGCAGGGAGCGGTCTCCCGGGGCGCGCTGGAGAAGGGGACGGCGCCCCCGTGCGTTCGTCGGATCCGATTCGCAGCATCGAGGGCATCGAGATCCCGTCGCACTGTTGAGACGTTCACATTGAGTGCCGTGGCGAGGGAGTTCACGGACTCGAATCCGGATCTGTTCACCATGTCGACGATGACATCGTGGCGGTTCATACGAATGCTCCAAGGGCGGGTTGTACCTGAGGTGCCGGCACGTCGCTGTGCGACTCCAGTGGGATAAGGATATCCGCACAGGAACACGTGTGCGCGCTTTCGTGCATGACGTGCCACATGTCTGCCAATGCCGACGGAGACGGCACCGCCCTCGTCACGCAAAATGCATGCAGTAGAGCCCAGATGTAGGCGGAATAGCGCGACATCATTGAGTAATGCATGAAAACGCGCATTTGATGCGCGTTGACGAGCGCGAAAAAATGGGTATTGTTACTGAGTGCGACGTGCACTCCATCACCGTTGATGGGGTGGAGCGTCGGATCCCATGGTCACGAAGGAGTGATGAAATGAAGATGACGAAGCTGGCCGTCACCGCGCTCGCCTGCCTATCTGCCGTCTCGATGGCAGCCTGCAGCTCGGTCGGTTCGACCGGCGCCGCGGAATCGGCTTCCTCGTCCGCTGATTCGGGCGCTTCCAACAAGACGATGGTCACCGTCGTCAAGGTCAAGGGCATCGCCTGGTTCGACCGAATGGATGTCGGCGTCACCGAATGGGGCGAGGAGAACGGCTACGACACCCGCACCGAGGGCGGTGACGACGTCAGCCCGGAGAAGCAGATCCAGATCATTCAGGATCTCATCGCGCAGAAGCCCGCGGCGATCACGGTCGTTCCCAACTCTCCGGAAGCGCTGTCCGCCGTGCTCGCCCAGGCGCGTCAGCAGGGCATCAAGGTCATCGCCCACGAAGCGACGGGCATTCAGAACGTCGACATCGACATCGAAGCCTTCGACAACGCCTCGTACGGCGAAGACATCATGAAGAACATCGGCGAGTGCACGGGCGGAAAGGGCAAGTACGTCCAGTTCGTCGGCGGTCTCACGGCGAAGACCCATATGGAATGGGTCGAAGCCGCCTACGAGTACCAGAAGGCCAACTTCCCCGACATGGAGCGCGTCGAGACTCCGATCGAATCGACTGACAACGAGACCGCCGCCTACGAGAAGGCGAAGGAGGTCCTCGGCAAGTACCCCGACATCGCCGCATTCCAGGGATCCGCGGGCAACGACGTGCCCGGGATCGCCCGCGCGATCGAGGAGGCCGGCCTCGAGGACAAGGTCTGCGTCATGGGCACCTCGATCCCCTCGGCATCCGCGAAATACCTCGAAACAGGATCCATCGACAAGATCTTCTTCTGGGATCCGGCGCTCGCGGGCAAGGCCCAGCTTCAGATCGCCAAGATCCTCGCCGACGGCGGCACCATCGAAGACGGCACCGACCTCGGAATCGAGGGTTACACCTCGCTGAAGAAGCTCGACGGCTACGACAACGTCTGGGTCGGTGATGCGGCCATCGCCGCCGACGCCGAACAGGCGAAGAAGTTCGATTTCTGACGTGTCACGAGGCTGGTTGGCGCCCGATGGCGCCAACCAGCCATGTGGAGGTGCTCAATGAATGAATCGAGACCGGCGCGCGAGCGCGCCCCCTTTCTCGAGGTTGAGGGAATCGTCAAGCAATTCGACGGCGTGAAGGCTCTCGCCGGAGTGGATCTCGCAGTTTTCCCCGGCGAGGTGCTGTGCCTCGCAGGAGAGAACGGCTGCGGAAAATCAACCCTCATCAAGGTGATCTCCGGAGTGCATAAGCCGGATGCTGGCGCAATCCGAATCAACGGGCGGACCATCGACTCCCTTTCTCCACTGGGTGCGATGAAGGCCGGGATCCAGGTCATCTACCAGGACTTCTCGCTCTTCCCCAATCTCTCCGTCGCCGAGAACATCACGATGACGGACGGGGTGTCGAAACGGCGCTTCTCCTTCAGCCGGGCGAACAGCCGAGCGCACGCCGAACAGGTCGTGAGCCGTCTCGGCGTCGATCTCGATCTCGATGCGGACGTTGAGACGCTGTCGGTCGCCGACAAGCAACTCACCGCGATCTGCCGCGCCCTCGCGAATGACGTGAAACTCCTGATCATGGATGAGCCGACGACGGCTCTCACTCAGAAGGAAGTGGAGCGCCTCTTCCTCGTCGTCGAGAAGCTCCGCGCAGACGGCGTCGCGCTCGTCTTCGTCTCCCACAAGCTCGATGAGGTCAAGCGCATATCCCAGAGAATCGCGATCATGCGCTCCGGGCGCAACGTCGTCGACAGCCCGGCAGCCGAGCTCGACCGCGATCAGATCGCCGAATACATGACCGGCCGCGTCCTCGATCAGACCAGGCGCGTCTCCGCGCTCCCCGACGATGCCGAAAAGCGTCTGGAGGTCGAAGGCCTCACCTCGGCCGGAGCGATCTGCGATGTCTCATTCTCAATCCGCAAGGGGGAGATCCTCGGGCTCACCGGCCTCCTCGGTTCGGGACGAACGGAAATCGCCGAAGCGCTCTTCGGCCTCCTGCCGATCGACTCGGGACGCATCAGGATCGACGGTCGGGAAGTCCGAATCCGCTCGATCGCCGATTCCATCAGGGCCGAAATCGGCTACGTCCCCGAAGACCGTCTCACGGAGGGCCTCTTCCTCGACAAGTCCATCGCGGACAACGTCATCGCCGCCTCCATCGACCAGCACACCTCGAAGTTCAAGACCTTGCGCGAGGGACTCATCCGCAAGACGATCAAGGACTACTTCGATTCCCTTCGGATCAAAGCCCCCGATGTGCAGGCCCCTGTCAGGTCCCTGTCCGGCGGTAATGCGCAAAGGGTCGTCCTCGCGAAATGGCTCGCCCGCCACCCCAAGGTCCTCATCCTCAACGGCCCCACCGTCGGGGTCGATGTCGGGTCGAAGTCGGAGATCCTCGACATCCTCCGGGACCAGGCCGAACGGGGAACGGCGATCCTCATCATCTCCGACGACGCCCCAGAGCTCGTCGCCTGCTGTCACCGGGTGCTCGTCACCCAGGAAGGCCGCATCGAAGCCGAACTCGTCGGCGACGACATCGATGCGGACGCGATTCGGAAGTTGGTCGTCGCATGAGCTCTTCGCTGAAGACGAGGGGAATAGCGCCCCTCCTCTCCTGGATCAAGGGGCAGAACAACGAGGGCGTGATCCTCCTCGTGCTCCTCGCCCTCGTGATCGTGATGTCCTTCGTCAGCCCGGCGTTCTTCACCGTGTCGACGCTGTTCGCGATCATCCGATCCTCGATCGTCCCGCTGATCTACGCCCTGGGCGTCCTCCTGGTCATCATCTCGGGAGGAATCGACGTCTCCTTCGCCGCGATCGCGGCCTTCGCCTCGTACTCGACGATCGTCTTCCAACTGACGACCGGGACCGACCTCGGTCTCGCCGGATCCTTTGCGATGGCGATCGCGATCGGCGCCTTCCTCGGACTGATCAACGGATACGTGATCTCGAAGTTCCGACTCCCGACCCTGATCGTCACGCTCGGCACCCAGGGGATCTTCCAAGGATTCCTCCTCGCATACGTCGGCTCGAAGTACATCGCTCAGCTCCCGGAGGGAATGGCCTCGGTCTCCACGACGAACATCGTCACGATGAAGACCGAGACCGGCGTCGCCCTCCTGCACGTCATGATCATCCCGGCGCTCCTCCTCGCTGCGGGCGTCGCGCTCATCCTGTCGAAAACGATGTTCGGACGGTCGATCTACGCCATCGGCGGAGACATCGAGTCCGCGACCCGGGCCGGAATCCGGGTGAAGCGGAGCCAGATCAAGGTCTATGTGATCGTCGGCGTCATGGCGGCAATCGCGGGAATGATCTACATGATCATGGGCCGGTCCGCCAATCCCCAGGAACTCGTCGGCAACGAGCTCGACATCATCGCAGCGGTCGTTCTCGGCGGGGCGTCGATCTTCGGCGGGAGGGGATCGGTACGGGGGACCGTGCTCGGCGTCCTCCTCGTTCAGCTCATCAATAACAGCCTGATCCTCGTCGGAGTGCCGAGCGCATGGCAGCGCACGGCCGTCGGCGTCCTTCTCATCGTCGGTGTGGGGATCCAGGCGCTCTCCGCTCGCCGGAATCATCGGCGGGCTTCCAACGAGGTTGAGGAGGTCGTGCGATGACGCGGAATCTCGGCCGCGCGCTGCGGGACGCGAACGATCAGATCGACAGTCGCGCGGCGGCGCTGCTGCGAAGGCTGCGCCGCAATACGGGGATCGTCCGCATGGTCGCTCTCATGCTCCTCGCCCTGCTCTTCTTCACGGTCACCTCGCCCTCGGTATTCCTCACGGGGCTCAATCTGCAGAACATGCTGCTCGCGGTGCCCGAAATCGGCATCCTCGCCGTGGCCATGATGATCTCGATGCTCACGGGCGGTATCGATCTCTCCCTCGTGTCCGTTGCGAATCTCGCCGCGATCACCATCTCGACGACATTCACGGCACTCGCGGCAAGCGATCCGGCGCATGCCGAGACGATGGGGCCCCTCCTGATCCTCCTCGCCCTCGCCGTCGGCATCGGCGCGGGAGCGGTGAACGGGATTCTCATCGCCTTCGTCGGAGTCACCCCGATTCTCGCCACCCTGGCCACCATGCAGATCTTCAACGGTCTCGCAGTCGTATGGACCGGAGGGAAGACCCTCTACGGCTCGCCCGCCGCACTCACCGCATTCGGACAAACCGCAGTCGCGGGGGTCCCGGTCCTGTTCCTCGTCTTCGTCGCCGTCGCCCTCATCGTCGGATTCCTCATCAACAAGACTCCCCTCGGTCTCGGGCTGGAGCTCGAAGGTTCGAACTCCGTCGCAGCGAAGTTCTCCGGAATCCGTTCGAGAAGCCTGCTGATGCGCTCATATCTCCTCACGGGTCTGCTCGGAGCAGTCACGGGGATCGTCTTCATCTCGCGGAACCCGACTGCTTCGGCTGATTACGGGGCCTCATACGTGCTGCTCGTCATCGTCATCGCCGTTCTCGGCGGGACGAACCCGAACGGCGGATTCGCAACGGTCGCGGGGGTCTTCCTCGCTGCGATGACCCTCCAGATCGTCCAATCGGGATTCACGGCGATGAGGCTGTCCACCTTCCAGTATTCGATCGCTCAGGGGTTGATCCTCATCGGTGTTCTCGTCATCGACCGCATCGATTGGAGGGCGCTGTTCAAACGGAAATGAGTCACCCTCCCATCCCGCTCATCGAAATCGAACTATCACGAAAGGACTGACATGAAGAAGATCATCAATGACCCCGCCGACTTCGTCGATGAAATGGTCGAGGGCATCCTCCTTGCTCATCCCGACGAAGTGAAGACTCCCGGAGAGGACAAGCGCGTGCTCGTCCGAGCAGATGCTCCCTTGACGGGGAAGGTCGGTATCATCACCGGCGGCGGCTCAGGCCACCTCCCCCTTTTCAAGGGCTATGTCGGCAAGGGGCTGTGCTCGGGCGTCGCCATCGGGAACGTCTTCTCCTCGCCGAGCGTTCAGCAGATCGCTGATGCTGCGAAGGCCGTTGACGGGGGCAGGGGAGTCCTCTTCCTCTACGGCAACTACGGCGGCGACGTCTTCAACTTCGATCTCGCCTCCGACATGCTCGAACTCGACGACATCGAGACCAAGACGGTCCTCGGTCGCGACGATGTCGCCTCCCAACCGAAGGAGCGCAAGCTCGATCGACGCGGCGTCGCGGGAATCTTCTTCGCCTACAAGGCTGCGGGCGCCGCCGCCGAGCGCGGCGACGACCTCGAAAAGGTCGCTGAAATCGCCGAACGCGTCGTCGACAACACGGCGACGATGGGCGTCGGACTCTCCCCCACGATCCTGCCGACCACCGGAGCGCCGAGCTTCGAGCTGCCCGACGGTGAAATGGAGATCGGCATCGGCATCCACGGAGAACCGGGCATCCACCGGGGGGCCTTGACGACTGCGGATGAGATCGCGGATTCGATCTTCGATGCAGTGAGCGCCGACTTGGATCTTGCGAGCGGCGATCGTGTCGCCGTTCTCGTCAACGGCCTGGGCGCGACGCCGCTCGAGGAGCTGTACCTCCTCTACCGCCGGGTCCACCAGAGGCTCGAAGGCCTCGGGGTGAAGATCGAGCGCCGCTACATCGGCGAATACGCCACGAGCCTGGAAATGGCCGGGGCCTCGATCTCCCTGCTCAAGTTGGACGATGAGATGCTCGATCTCCTCGACGCTCCCGCCCGTTCGCCCTTCTTCGAGGAGGTCGGCCGCTGATGAGGACCCCTGAACTGATCGAGCAGATCACGAAGACGATGACGCTCCTCATCGACTCCGCCGATGAACTCCGGGACCTCGACCAGGTCCTCGGCGACGGTGATCTCGGCATCACCGTTTCCGCCGGGGCGAAGGCCGTGATCGAGGCGCTCGAGGCCGCTCCGGAGCTCGCCGAGCCGAGCGAGGTCGCGAAGACCTGCGCCCGCGCGTTCGCGAATGCGAACCCCTCGACGATGGCGGCGCTGGTCGCCGGCGGTCTTCTCGCCGGATCGAAGGCCTGGGCGGGCCTCGATGAAATCGGTGTCGCGGAGGCCGAACAGTTCATCCGCGCCGCCGCAGGCTCGATCTCGCATCGTGGCAAGAGCCAGGTGGGGGACAAGACCATCCTTGACGCGATGGTCCCCGCGGCGGATGCGGTCGCGGATCATGTCGATGATGAGGAGCCGCTCGCCTTCGCAATCGACGCCGCGTCCTCCGCAGTCGTTGAAACACGGGGCCTTCAATCCCGAAAGGGAAGGGCATCGTGGCTGCAGGATCGGAGCATCGGCTTGCAGGATCCCGGTGCAACGGCCTTCCTCCGTGCGCTTGAAGCGTGGAGGGACGCCGCTTCAGGGACTGTCGGGCCGAAGGGCGCTGTCGACTGATCGATATCGGAATGCGGGTGCCCGGTGCTCTTGCGAGCGCCGGGCACCCGCCCCGTCTTGAAGAAGGGGTGCGATCGAGCGCGCTCGAGGGCGAGTGGGCTAATCGATCCTCTCCGCCGCGATCCTGTGCCGGATCACGTAGGTCTCACCGGCCAGCAGGTCGACCGCCGTGGCGTATCCGGCTTCGGTGAGCGGATTCTCGGCGGCGGACACCCCCTCGCCGAAGTCGAATGCGGAGGTGATGGGTTCGATGCCGAGGCAGAGGTTCTTGCCGGCCCAGGGTTCGCCCTTGCGCCCGCGGTTCGAGATCCACAGCATCGCGTTCTTCAAGTGGGTCGAATCCCATTCGACCGTGACGCGGTAGCCCTCGACCTCGTTGACGAGGGCGATCCGCGGCTCCTTCGGGGCCGCGATGAGGATGATCTCGTCGACCTCGACGCTCAGGGGCAGGCGTGACAGATCGATCGTCGTGCCGTCGGCTCGCGGTGCGGTCGCGAGATCCTCGAAGACCGCTCCGAGTTCGAGGACCGTCGTGCCCGAATCGAGCGGCAAAGCCCAGTAGGCGTCGCATTCGGGAGTCTCGATGCGCGCCGCGCCCTCGTCCTCGGGGAGGCGGAGGATCGGATGCAGGCCGAGCGGCAGGCGGCAATCGGTGCGCACGCGGATTGAATCCTCGAACTCGACGGCTCCATCAGTGCAGGTCACCGTGCGTGCGACGCGTTCGATGGGGGAGCCGGCGGGGTAGTCGAGAGTAAGTTTCGCGGACTCCTCGCTCACTTCGATCGGGATCCAGGCGGCGTTCGCGGAAAGTCCATGAATCCATTCGCCGGCACCGGCGTGACCCGTCCGCCAGGCTTCGGGGAGATCGTCCGCGCTTTCCGGCGCAGCCCCGAAGGGGACGCAGAGGAAGTCCCCGCGCAGGCGGTCGAGGATCGGAGCTTCCGCAAAGCCCTGCCACTTCGCCGCATATGTCGGAGTGAATTCGCGGTCCGTTCCAGCTTCGAATACGGCCGTGGTCATCGCTCCCTGGAGCTGAATGCCCGCTCTTGTGCGTCCGGTGCCGATCGTGAGGTCCATGAATTCCGACTCCTTCGTCATGTCAGAAACTGTCAGCAGTTCTTCGCGTGTTTCATCGATGAATCACGTCTCTCGCCTAGCGTATAAGCGCAAGCTCATCGACTGAGGAGATCTTGTGAAATTCGTCCTCGCACCTGATTCCTTCAAGGAGAACATGCCCGCCGTTGAGGCGGCGCGGGCGATGGAGCTCGGGGTCCGGGACGTGTTCCCCGATGCCCGATGCGTCCTCGTTCCCATGTCCGATGGGGGTGAGGGCTTCATCGAGGCGGTCGGGACCGCGTGGGATGCGCAGCGCGTCGAGGTGAGGACCGTCGACGCCCTCGGTCGGCCGATCTCTTCGACCTATGCGCTCGCGGGCGGGCGCGCGGTCCTCGATGTCGCTTCGTGCGCGGGCCTTGAATTGATCGCCCCTGAGGATCGTGATGTCGTGCGCTCGAACACCGCGGGGCTCGGCCTGCTCATTCGTGATGCGCTCGCACGCGGCGCCGAGGAGCTGCTCATCGGTATCGGCGGTTCGGCGACGAATGATGCGGGCGCGGGAATGCTGCACGCGCTCGGCGCGCGTTTCCTCGATGCCGAGGGCGGTGAGCTCTCCCCCTGTCTGGATGATCTTTCCCGCGTCGGGCGCGTTGAGACCGCCGCCCTGGAGGAGGCCCTCGCGGGGGTGAGGATCCGGGTCGCCTGCGATGTGACGAATCCGCTCAACGGGCCGATGGGCGCGACTGCCGTGTTCGGTCCGCAGAAGGGCGTCGCCGAGGAGCAGGTGGCGGTGTTCGATGAGACTCATCGGCGTTTCGCGGAGGTTTCCGGCAAGGCGGATGTCGCCCGGATGCCGGGTTCGGGCGCTGCGGGCGGTCTGGGCTTCGCCTTGCGGGCGTTCTGCAATGCGGAGTTGCTGCCCGGCGTCGACCTGGTCGCGCGGGCCGTCGGTCTCGCCGGGAGCGTCGAGGACGCGGACTGGGTGTTCACTGGTGAGGGTTCGCTGGATTCGCAGACGCTCAATGGGAAGACCCCGGCCGGAGTCGCCGCGATCGCGAGCGCCGAGGGCGTTCCCGTGATGATATTCGCCGGGAGGATCAAGGACGGTGCCGAGGTTCTCCTCGAGCACGGTGTCGCTCGGATCGTGAAGGTGGGCGATCCTGATGAGCCGCTGGCTGAGGCCTTGAAGCACGGCCCGCAGAACATGCGCCGCGCAGTCGCGCAGGTCTTGAACTCCCTCCGGCTGTGAAATGACCCGAGAATCGTGAGCCGGGCTGCGCTCCGAACAGGCCGGGTCCGATCTTCAAGGCTTCCGCTAATGCGCCGCCATCACCGTTGTCCCCATTCGGAGGCGAGGCTCGACGAGGTGACGTATGGGCCGATCGGGGGGCCTTGAGGAGATCCGGGTGATGAGGAGCTGAATCGCCCGTTCCGTCAATTCCTGCGTCCTCATGTCGAAGCAAGTCGGACGGTCGGGCGTGTGCGCCCGCTCTTCGTCCCACGAGGAGGCGATGAGGCTGATGTCGCGCCCGGGGATGAGGCCGCGGTCGCGCAGCGCATTGCACCAGTCGTCAGCGGAGACGACCGGGGCGAGGAGGAGGGCGTCCCCGGCGACGGGGGCCAGTCGGGAAAGGTATTGCGCGACGTGGCGGTACGACACGTCGACCTGGTGCTCGAGGAGGGAGATTCCGAGAGAATTCGCGCAGGCGCGCGCTTCCTTGCGGAATCTGCTGATGAAGTTCAATTCGGTGAGTGATTCGTCGTGCGGGACGAGAAGGGAGATCCTCCGGTGCCCGCGTTCCCGGAGCAGCTCGACGGACTGCCGAGCGGCGGATTCGTAATCGGAATCGATCGCCAGAATGGGATCCTCGTTGTCCGGTATGCCGATGAAGACCGCGGGGGTGCCCGATTGGTGGATGACATCGGTCCGGGGGTCCCGCGTGGCGACCTCCATGATGAGCAGGCCGTCGCACAGCGCGCCGTCGATCACTCGGCGGAGGCCGGGCGCGCCCTCGTCCGCCGTGACGAGGAGGATGTCGTAGTCGTACTTCCTGGCCTCCGTGGTCAAAGCGATGATGAACTGATGCTGAGCGCCGGGGTCGGCGCCGGGGTGATAGGGGATCACGGTTCCGATGACGTTGGTCTTCTTGGAGCGCAGTGCGCGGGCTCCTGAATTCGGTTGGTAGCCGAGTTCCGACATGGCGCGAAGGACCCGTTGCTCGGTGTCGGGCGCCACGGCTCTGCGTCCGCTCATCACGTAGGACACAGTGGTTTGTGAGACGCCGGCGAGTCTGGCGACATCGTGACTCGTGGGCTTTTGTGATGTCATCGTTACTCTCGAGCGTTGACGGTGTGGGATACGTCGCTTTAGTCTAACCACATTGCGGCACTTCGGTGCCGCCGGTGTTTTTCAGCATCGCGCATACGTATGCGCGATCGGCAAGGAGGCTGCGAGTGCAAGATGTTGCCGTATTCGAATCGGGCTTCGAGCTTCGTCATCACCATGAGGTGATTCGGGTTGAGACCTGGGGGGAGAACTCCTTCCGCGTCCGGATGTCGCGCCATACGCTCGATCGACCGGATCATGGCGCATTGGGCGAGCCCCCTCTCTCCATTCCCGCGCACATCGAGGTCCTGTCGAAGCGCATACGTATGCGTTCAGGTGTGAACACGATTGAGCTGGTGATCGACGATGGCGCGGGCAACCCGCGGCCCCTCCTCTCGTTCCTCCGCGGGGATGAATGCGTTCTCGCAGAGGCCTCGGAGCACTTCTGGTGGCCCGGAGCCCACGGCGTTTACCCGGGGCCCGGGGGCGTCGAGGTCCACCAGGTCTTCGCATCCGACCCTGACGAGAAGCTCTACGGCCTCGGGCAGCACGCCCATCCGCATCTCGATCACAAGGGCCTCGTCCTCGATCTCATCCAGCGCAACGGAGAGGTGTCGATCCCCTTCGTCCTCTCAGACCGCGGGTACGGCCTCCTGTGGAACAATCCCGCCGTCGGACGCGTGGAATTCTCGAAGGACCGCACACGATGGGTCGCCCAGGGCACGGAGATCATCGACTACTGGCTCTGCTTGGCGCCGACGCCGAAGGAGATTCTTTCGGCCTATGCGGACGTCGTCGGCCACGCCCCCGTCCTTCCTCATTGGGCGACGGGATTCTGGCAGTCGAGGCTGCGCTACATGTCGCAGGATGAGCTGCTCGAAGTCGCACGGCGCTACAAGGAGCTCGGCATCCCGCTTTCGGTGATCGTCACGGACTTCATCCACTGGCCCGCGATGGGCGACTACGAGTTCGACCCGGAGGAGTACCCCGATCCCGCGGCGATGATGCGCGAGCTCGAAGAGCTGGGGACGAAACTGATGGTCTCCGTATGGCCGACGGTCTCCCCCCTGTCGAAGAACTACGAGGAGTTCCACGACCGCGGCTTCCTCGTCGGCACCGAAGCGGGAGTCGAATTCCATCAGAAGTTCAAAGACAAGGGGATGCCGACTCCGCTCCCCGTCGCCTTCTACGACGCGACCAACCCGCAGGCGCGGAAGTATCTGTGGAGCAAGATCAAGCAGAACTACCACGACCTCGGAGTCCGAGTCTTCTGGCTGGACGCATGCGAACCCGAGTTGAACCCCGGGCACCCGGGCAACCTCAGCTACTTCACGGGGAACGGCCTTGCGGTGAACAACACCTACCCTCGAGAGAACGCCAAGGGATTCTTCGAGGGGATGCGGGATGCCGGAACCCCTGAAACGGTCCTGCTCTGCCGCTCGGCCTGGGCGGGACAGGCGCGTTACGGAGCCGCCGTATGGTCGGGCGACATCGCTCCGACCTGGGAGGCCTTGCGCCATCAGGTCAGTGCGGGCCAGTCGATCGCGATCTCCGGCATTCCGTGGTGGACCTCCGACATCGGCGGATTCCACGGAGGGGATCCGCAAGACCCGGAATATCAAGAGCTGTTCATCCGCTGGTTCGAGTTCGGAACCTTCTGCCCGCTTTTCCGCCTCCACGGACACCGCGAGCCCCGAGAAGCCGTCGGCGCAGTGAGCCCGGGAGGCCCGAACGAGATCTGGTCGTACGGCGACGAGGCCTTCGCAATCGCGAAAGAGCACATCCTCCTGCGTGAGCGCCTGCGCCCCTACATCGACGGGCTCATGGAAGAGGCGGCCGAAACCGGGATCCCCCCGATGCGCTCGCTCTTCATCGAGTTCCCCGAAGATCCCTCCTCCTGGGATGTCGAGGACCAATTCCTCCTCGGGCCCGATGTCCTCGTGCGCCCCATCACGCAGCCGGGAGCGACTTGCGCGCGGGTGCATCTGCCTTCCGGATGCCAGTGGAGGGACGCGTACACCGATGAGGTCTACGACGGCGGTCAGACCGTCGAGATCGAAGCGCCCCTCGAACGAATCCCCGTTCTCATCCGGGCGAGCTCCGCCCTTTCCCTCTGAAACGACCATCCCGAAACGACCATCCCCTCACACTCACCGCATTTCATACGAAGGAGTAGGAAACATGTCAGTGATCAGTACGAAAAGAGGCCGGCTCAGCGCCCTCGGGGCCTCCGCCCTGTCATTCGCCCTCATCCTGAGCGCATGTTCGGGAGCGAGTCCGGACCCGGGCGCAGCCTCCGATGGTGGAACCGTCACCATCGAGATGTGGGACTACCTCGGCCAGGGCGTTTCCAACACCGCGATGGAGGCAGCGGTCGCCGCATTCGAGAAGGCGAACCCCGGATACGAGGTGAAGCGCACCTCCTTCGCATACGGTGATCTTGCGAAGTCCATCGTCCAGGGCGGCGTCGGCGGCGCCGTGCCCGACCTCGCCGTGGTCGACGTCGTCGACAATCAGAACTTCGCCGCCCTCGGACTCGTGAAGGACCTGACGGAGACGGAGGGCTCGCGCTCCGGCGAGTTCCATCCCGGCCCGTGGACGTCGACGCAGATGGACGGGAAGACCTACGGCCTCCCCCTCAATTCGAACAACCTCGGCCTCTACTACAACAAGGCGCTGCTCGACGAAGCGGGCGTCGCGGTTCCGACGACGTGGGAGGAGCTGAGCGCCGCCGCCAAGGTGACCGCGAACGGAGACGTTTCAGGACTTGCCATCTCCGCCGTCAAGAACGAGCAGGGGACCTTCCAGTTCCTCCCCTTCGTCTGGCAGACCGGAGGCGACCTCGAGGACTACGCGACCTCCGGTGCTGAGGCGCTGAGCTTCCTCAAGGGAATGATCGACGAGGGTTCAGTCTCCTCGGCGGTCACGAACTATTCGCAAGAGGACGCGCGCACACAATTCACCGCCGGGAAAGTCGCGATGATGATGAACGGGCCCTGGGAACTGCAGAATCTCGCCGACGTCCCCTTCGAATGGGGCGTTGCGCCCCTCCCCAAGGGGAAGGAGGCCGCCACCGGGCTCGGCGGTGAGAACGTCGTCGTCCTCCAGGAGGGCAAGCAGGCCGATGCCGCCGTGAAGCTCGCCGAATTCCTCACGAGCGCCGAGGGCGCGAAGATCTACTGCGACGAATCGGGGCAGCTCTCCGCCCGCCCCGACCTCGCCGGAAAGCTCAAGCTCTCCTCGGATGACAAGCTCAAGGTCTTCGAGGACCAACTCGCAGTCGCGCATGCGCGCGCCTACGGGAAGCAGTACGCGAAGGTCTCCGAAGCCGTTCAACTCTCGATGCAGGAGGCCCTGACCGGCGCGTCGACGCCGGAGGAGGCCGCCAAGAAGGCCGCCGGAACCATCGCGGCCCTGCTGGAGTCGGACAAGTGAGCTCCGAGCGTCGTCGAGCCCGGGCCGCGAGTGCGAAGACCCGCACTCGCGGCCTGGGCCTGGCCCTCTCGCTTCCCGCGCTGGTCTACATCGCGGTATTCCTCCTCGCGCCCCTCATCTACAACCTCTGGATTTCCGTCAGTGATGCGAACGGCGCGAATCTCATCACCGGGAACTTCGCGCCCAAGGGCTTCGCCAACTACCGGGCCGTCCTCGACGACCCGGAGTTCTGGAACGGCGTCGTCCTGAGCGCGGTGTTCACCATCTCCTGCCTCGTGCTCCAGTTCGTCATCGGCTACGCCCTGGCCCTGTTCTTCCGCAAACCCTTCCCCGGGAACGGCACGATCCGCGCTCTGCTCCTCGTCGGCTGGATCCTGCCCCCGGTCGTCACCGGCACGATCTTCAAGTGGCTCTTCGACTCGGACTTCGGCGTCCTCAACTACGCGCTTCTTCAAAGCGGTCTGATCAGCGAACCCGTGCACTGGCTGACGGGCCCGGCGACCTCGATGATCGCGGTGATCGTGGCGAACCTCTGGGTCGGGATCCCCTTCAACATGCTGCTCCTCCTCTCGGGACTGCATGCGATCGATGACGGGCTGTACGAAGCCGCCCAAGTCGACGGTGCGGGGTGGTGGCGCCAATTCTGGTCGATCACCTCGCCCCTGATGCGCCCCGTGATCGTGTCGGTCCTGCTCCTCGGGGTCATCAACACCTACAAGGTCTTCGACCTCATCTTCACCATGACCAAGGGCGGTCCGGTGTCGGCGACGACCACCCTGCCCGTCTACACCTATCTGGAGACCTTCAAGGTCTTCGAGTTCGGCAACGGCGCGGCCGCATCGACGCTCACGCTCGTGCTCCCCCTGGTTCTCTCGTGGTTCTACGTGCGCAGTCTGAAAGAGGAGGAGAGATGAGCGCGGCGAGTCCGTCATCCCAACTTTCGCACGCGGAGAAACGCAGGCGGCGTCAGCGGTGGACCAAATCCGTCATCGCCTGGATCATCGCCCTCGTCTACCTCTTCCCCGTCTACTGGATGGTCACGACCTCCTTGAAGGACAAGGTCGAGACCTTCTCGCAGCCGCCCCACATCGTCCCCTACGCGCCGACCCTCGACTCATATCGAGCGGCTTTCTCGCCCGAGTACGGGGTGTGGGTCGCCCTCGGCAACTCCTTCATCATCGCCCTGGGGACTTTGATCCTCACGCTGGCGGTGGCGGTCCCCGCCTCCTACGCCGTTGCGCGTTTCCGCGACGGGGTGTCGACCTCGATGATGGTGCTGCTGACGGTGGTGCAGCTCCTGCCGGCGATCGCGATCTCCATTCCGCTCTTCGTGATGTTCCGTCAAATGGGGCTGATCAACACCCACCTTTCGATCATCCTCGCCGACCTCTCCGTCACCCTGCCCTTCGCGGTGATCCTTCTGCGACCGTATTTCAAGCAGTTTCCCTATGAGGTCGAGGAGGCGGCGAAGCTCGACGGTCTCGGAGTGCTTCAGACGATCGTCAGAATCATCATTCCGACGATCCGGCCGGGAGTCGTGATGATCGGCTCCTTCGCATTCCTCATGGCGTGGGGCGAATTCACCTTCGCGCTCACGCTGTCCACGCAACAGGAGGTCCAACCCCTGACGGTGGCTCTCAACCGGCTCATCGGACAGTACGGGACGAACTGGAATCACCTGATGGCCGTCGCCGCTCTCATCGCGACTCCGGTCCTCCTGATCTTCATCGCATTGCAGAGGTACATCGTCGCCGGTCTGGCGGGAGGGGCGACCAAGGGGTAGTCGACCGGCCGACGACGAGACTGGTCGGCTTCTGCGACGCGGACAGGCCCCGCCCCGATCGACGAGGGCGGGGCGCGCCGCGCGGGCGGGGGCGAAAGCCCCTCAGACCCCGTACTTCTGGGCGAAACGCTCCTCGAGCTTCTCCAGCGATACGCCCTTCGTCTCCGGGACGATGAACAGGTAGAAGCAGAGCGACACCACGTTGATCGCCCCGAAAGCGGCGTAGGTCCATGCCGCTCCGAGGTGCGTGATCATCACGGGGAACACGTAGGAGACGACCGCGTTCATCAGCCATCCGCACCCCACTGCGAAGCCCTGAGCGACTCCGCGGATCCGCGCCGGGAAGATCTCCGATACGAGCACCCAGTTCACCGTGCCCGACTGCTTCGCGAAGACGAACAGGGATACGAGGATCACGACCAACCAGGGCCAGAACGCGGGGATTTCGGCGGAGATCGTCCCGTCGGCCAGGGTGTACGGCGCGATTCCGAAGGCGAAGACCAGGGCGAGGGCGAACAGGAAGAAGGTGACGCCCGATTCCTGGTAGATGCCCACGTGGCGGCGCTGGAGCCTGCCGACCAGCCACAGGCCGAAGGCCGCGCCGATCGTGGCCACGGCGCCGGTGATGACGTTCAAGGAGATGGAGTCGGTCGTCGAGAAGCCAGCGGCGTGGAGGATCTTCGGCAGGTAGTACATCGCCGTGTTGATGCCGGTCAGCTGGTCGAAGCAGGCCAGGCCGATGCCGATGAGGGTGAGGCGGCGCGTCCACTTCACCGAGAGGGTCCGGAGCAGCGACCACTTCCCTTCGTGCTCCTCGGTGGCGTGGAGCTCGATCATCTCCGAGATCTCGGCGCCGATGTCGTCGAGCTTCGGGTCGCGGATCCGCTTGAGGGAGCCGATCGCCTCGGCGTAGTGGAGAGTCGCCGCGTACCAGCGCCCGGACTCGGGCATCATCCGCATGCCGATCCACAGCAGGATCGCGGGGATCGTCGCCAGGACCAGCATCCAGCGCCACGCCTGCCCGTTGCCGCCGATGATCTCGAGGGCGCTCATCGTCTGCGCCGCGTCCCAGGACAGGGACTCCCCGGTTCCGGTGGTGACCTCCGGTCCGCCGTGCCCTCGGGCGAGGGCGGCGTTCATCGAGTACGCGAGGAGCTGGCCGAAGACGATCATGAACTGGTCGAGGGCGACGAGCTGTCCGCGCACGCGAGTGGGCGCCGATTCGGACAGGTAGATCGGAACGGTCGCCGAGGCGCCGCCCACGGCGAAGCCGAGGATCAGGCGGAAGAGGAGCAGGACGGGGATGTTCGGCGAGAAGGTGCAGCCGAGCGTGCCCACGAGGAAGACCAGCGCGAGGAGGAGGATGTTGTGCCTGCGGCCGTAGCGGTCCGAAAGCCGCCCGCCGAAGATGGCCCCGAGGGCGGCGCCGATGGCGAGGGTCGCGCCGACGAGGCCTTCGACGAACTCGTTGAGCCCGAGGCCCCCTGCGGCCCGGGGCATGTACATGTACGGCAGTGCGCCCGCGATGACGCCCGTGTCGTAGCCGAAGAGCAGTGATCCGAAGGTGGCGACCGCTGCGAGGAGGGCGATGCTCCGCTTCTTGCCCGAGGCGGGCGTCGCCTCGACGAGGCGCGCGAGTTCTCTTGTGCCCGGACGGGCGGGCGTCGAGGGCGATGCGTCGGATGTCATGCCCTCATCTTGCACTCTTCTTCGGGGGGCTGAGGCGGGAATGCGTCGTGGCGGGCTCGCGTCGCCCCGCCCCAGATGGCGCGGGGTCGAAGCTTCGGCGACGGGGCCTTGCTATTTATTTATCGATCGGTAGAATAGGTGTGTCGATCGAAGGAGCTCGCCATGAGTACACATGCAGACCTCACCGCCCGCGCCGCCGCCCTCGTCAAGGAGATGACCCTCGAGGAGAAGGCCTCCCTCACCTCCGGCCGGGACTTCTGGCACACGAAGGGGGTCGAACGCCTCGGCCTCGTCCCGCTCATGCTCACCGACGGCCCGCACGGCCTGCGCAAACAAGCCGGAGCATCCGACCACCTCGGACTCAACTCCTCCGTCCCCGCCACCTGCTTCCCGCCCGCCGCCAACCTCGGCTCCACCTGGGACCCCGAACTCGTCCGCGAGATCGGCGTCGCCCTCGGCGAGGAGACCAAGGCCAACGGGGTCGCCGTCCTCCTCGGCCCCGGCACCAACATCAAGCGCTCACCGCTGTGCGGACGCAACTTCGAATACTTCTCCGAAGACCCCCTCCTGTCCGGAGAACTCGCCGCCGCCCTCGTCGACGGCGTCCAATCCCAAGGCGTCGGCACCTCCCTCAAGCACTTCGCGGCGAACAACCAGGAGACCGACCGCATGCGCGTCGATGCCCGCATCGACGAGCGCACCCTGCGCGAGATCTACCTCCCCGCCTTCGAAACCACGGTCCGCAAAGCCCAGCCCTGGACCGTCATGTGCTCCTACAACAAGGTCAACGGCACCTACGCCTCCCAGAACCGCGAGCTCCTCACGCGGATCCTCCGCGAGGAATGGGGATTCGAAGGACTCGTCGTCTCCGACTGGGGCGCCGTCGACCAGCGCGTCCCCGCCCTCGAAGCCGGTCTCGACCTCGAAATGCCCGCCTCCGGCGGACGCACCGACGCGCAGATCGTCCGCGCCGTCCGCGAAGGCGAACTCGACGAATCCGTCCTCGACGCCGCCGCCACGCGCATCGTCACCATGATCCTGCGCGCCGCCGGCACCCCCGCCCGCGAGGACTTCGACGCGAGCGCCCACCACGAACTCGCCCGCCGCGCCGCAGCAGCCGGATCCGTCCTCCTGCGCAACGAGGAGGCCGAGGGCGGCGCCGCACTCCCGCTGCGCCCCTCCGCCTTCACCGAGGACAACCCCCTCGTCCTCATCGGCGAGTTCGCACGCACCCCCCGATACCAGGGCGCAGGATCCTCCCAAGTCAACCCCATCCGCCTCGACACCGTCCTCGACTCGCTGCGCGCACGCCTCGGCGAGGAAGCCGTGGCCTTCGCCCCCGGCTTCCACCTCGCCGAAGCAGCGGGCGTTCAGGACCAGGACGGGACCGCGGGCCTCGACCCCCGGGCCCTGAGGGAGAACGCCGTCGCCCTCGCCGAGGGCCGCACCGCCGTCCTCTTCCTCGGCCTGCCCGCCAAGAAGGAGGCCGAAGGCTACGACCGCACGGACATCTCACTGCCCGCCGAGCAGATCGAACTCCTGCGGGCCGTGTCCGAAGCGGCCTCCCTCAGCATCGTCGTCCTCTCCAACGGTTCGGCCGTCGAAGTCGAATCCTGGGAACGGCTCGCAGACGCCCTCCTCGAGGCCTGGCTCGGAGGCCAGGGCGCGGGCTCGGCCATCGCCGACATGCTCCTCGGAGACCTCGCCCCCGAAGGCCGGCTCGCCGAATCGCTCCCGGCCGAACTCGCCCAGGTCCCCGCCCAACTCAACTTCCCCGGCGAGGCCGGAGTCGTCGAGTACGGGGAGAGGATCTTCGTCGGATACCGCGGCCTCGACGCGATGAACGCACCCGTCGCCCACCCCTTCGGCTCTGGCCTCGGCTACACGCGCTTCGACCTCGAGATCCGCTCCATCCCCGAGCGCCTCGACGCCGGGGGAACGGCCGACGGCGACATCCTCGGGAGCATCCGCGTCCGCGTGACGAACCTCGGCGAGCGCGCGGGCGCCGAGATCGTCCAGCTCTACGTGGGACGCGAATCGCCCTCCGGCATCGCCCGCGCACCGAGGTCCCTCGCCGGATTCGTGAAACTCCGCCTCGAAGCCGGCGAATCGCGCGAGATCGACCTCCCCATCACCCGGCGCGCCCTCTCCCACTGGGACGCCGCCGCTCACGGATGGGCCGTTGAAGAGGGGCGCTGGATCCTCGCCGTCGGCGAGCACTCGCGCGACTCCCGCCATGCGGTCGCAGTCGAGGTCCTTGCCGACGCGGCTCACCCCGAACTCGTCGATCACTCCACCCTCGCCGAATGGACTCGCCACCCCCTCGGCCGCCCCCTCCTCGAAGCGCACGCCCCCGGGCTCATCGCCCTCGCCGAGGACCCCGAGATCGGCGAGATGATGGGCGCGATGCCGCTCGTCCGACTCTCCCGCTTCCCCGGGATGCCGATCACCGAGGCCCAGTACGAGGCGATGCTCGCCGAGCTCCCCGCCCGCGGGGCCTGAACCCCCGCAGCGCCCCGCCGCCCCGTGTCCTCGGAAAGGCGCGGGCTCATGTGCGAGCATGCAGGGGCGAAGGAGGAGCGATGGAAACAGCACACGTCGACCGGAGGCCGGGACGCCCCCGCGCGGGCAGTGAGGACAAGCGCGCGCGGATCCTCGTCGAAGCGCTGAAGGTCTTCGGGGAGAAGGGGTACGAGGGCGCCTCCCTCGCCACGATCGCCCGCGCCGCCGACATCACGAAACCCGGTCTCCTCCACCACTTCGGATCCAAGGAGGAGCTCTTCACCGCGGTCCTCGACGAGCGCGACCGGAGAGCGGTCTCCCTCGGAGTCTTCGACGGGGATCGGAGCATGCGCGAAGTCCTCGACGCCTTCTGCGCCCTGGTCGCCTCCAACGTCGAGGAGATCGAGGGCACGGCCCTCTTCACCGCGATGACCGGCGCGGTCGTCACAGCCGATCACCCCGCGCATGCGTGGTTCGCCGATCACCTCGCCCGGGCGGTGAACGTGCTCGCCCGGGCCTTCGAGCACGGGAAGGCCGAGGGCGTCCTCCGACCGGACGCGCCCTCCTGGGAGCTCGCCCGCGCGCTCGTCGCCCTCTCCGACGGCCTTCAGGTCCAGATGCTCTGCGCCCGGGCCGACAGGCGCGCGCAGAAGGAGAAACCCGGATCCGAGGCGGCAGGGGGAGCCCTGGCGGGGGCCGAGGGCGCTCCGACCCCCGCCTCGCCCGGAAGCGGCGCCGCCGAGGAGCCTCCCCTCGTCGGCCTCCCCTACGACACCGGCATCGCCGCCGAGTTCCGCGCGGCCGCCGACGCCCTCGTCGCGACGTGGCTCGTCGAGGATGCGGGCTCGGGCGGCGCACAAGGCTGACATCCGCGCCGCCGCCCCGCCCGGGGGCGGAGCACACGCGCATCAGAACCTCCTCACAGACGCCTCATAGGCTCCCGGGGTCAGATAGGGACATCTGAACCACCCGTAAGGAGCCACGATGTCCACACTGACGATGATCGGCATCGACCTCGTCGCGATGACCCTCCTCGCCCTCCCCCTCTACTGGCGCCGCCACAAGCGCGCCGACCTCGTCGCCGCGTTCATCGGAGTGAACATCGGCGTCCTCGCCGTCACGATGATCCTCACGCAGGCCACGGTATCGGCGGGACTCGGACTCGGGCTCTTCGGCGTCCTCTCGATCATCCGGCTGCGCTCCTCGGAGATCAGCCAGCGCGAAGTCGCCTACTACTTCGCCTCCTTGTCGATCGGGCTCCTCAGCGGAATGGCGGGCGCTCCCGATGCGCTGACCATCGGGCTCATCGCCCTCATCCTCGCCGCTCTCGCCATCGCCGACTCCCCCCTCCTCCTCGGTTCGCAGCGGAGCCAACAGGTCCAGCTCGACCGCGCCATCGCCGACGAGAAGGAACTCGTGGCCGAACTCGAAGCGAGACTCGGAGCGGACGTCCTCAAGACCCGCATCCTCAAGATCGACCTCGTCAACGACCTCACCCTCGTCGAGGTCCACTCCCGCGCGGCCTGAAAGGAGGACCCCGTGCACGCACCCCCGACACTGCGGCGTAGCCTTGCGATCCCCGACGAACTCGGCAGGATCAGCCTCGGCGAGCTCAACACCGCGGCCTCGATGCTCACCCGCGTCGACCGGAAGTACGCGCTGAAGCGCGCAGAGGCCGAAACCCTCATCGCCGATCTCGACCGCGCCACCAGAGTCCTCGACATCGAGGGCGCCACCGCCCATTCCTACGCCTCCACCTACTTCGACACCCCCGGCCTCGACTCCTTCCGCGGCGCGGCCCAACCGAGGCGGCGGCGCTACAAGATCCGCATCCGCTCCTACCTCGACTCCGGACTCGCCTTCCTCGAGGTCAAGACGCGCGGGCCGCGGGGGCGCACCGTCAAGGAACGAATCCCCTACGACCCCGACGCCGCCCTCGAAGGAGTCCTCACCCCCGAGGGCGCGCTCTGGGCGCGCCGCACGATCGAGGCCGCCGGATGCGCCGCACCGCCCGCCGAGGCCCTCGGCCCCGCCCTCGAGGGGCGCTACATGCGCACGACTCTCCTGATGGCGAAGGGCATCGGGCGCGCAACCCTCGATGAGCGCCTCGAGTGGAAGGACCTGCGCGCGCCGCGCCCCGGAAGCGCCGGAGCGGGCACGCGCCCCCTCCCAGCCGACTCCCGCATCAGCGCCCCGGAGCTGGTCATCATCGAAACGAAATCCGGATCGGCGCCCTCGCCCCTCGACCACCTCCTCTGGTCGCGCGGCCACCGCCCCGTCCGCTTCTCGAAATACGCCACCGCCCTCGCCGCGCTCGACCCGGAACTCCCCGCGAACCGATGGACGAGAAGCCTCGCGCACGCCTTCGGGGTGAAGCGCTGCGAGCGGGCGCTGCGCGCCGGAAGGATGCCGAGCGCCCTTCCGGCCGCCCCCGATGCGGACCCGCCTTCTCACGACTCCAGCACGAGGCCCCGCCTCCTCCACCTCCTCGCATCCTGATGCGAGCACCCGGCCCCACCCACTGAAAAGGAACGAACAGCCATGACCGACTCCCGCGCCCCGCACGCGACTTTGCGCCGTCCCCTCGGGGCCCTCAAGCGCTCGCGCCGCCCCCTCGCCTCCCTCGCCGTGATCGCGGCCCTCGCCCTCGGCGCCTGCACGAGCGGCGCCTCCTCCGCCGGGGCCGCCGCGAGCAGTACCGCCACCGCCTCCGAAGCCGTCGCCGCGTCCTCATCGGCCGGCGATACGACGAACCCGCCGACCCTGGACGAAGCCCTCGCCGCGAACGCCCAGGCCAGCGCCGTCTCGGATGAGGAGTGGTCCTCCTCGGACGCCGTCGAGGTCGTCCTCGCCGGAACCTCGGCGAGCTCCACCTCGGAGTCCGTCGCCGTCGAGGACGGAACCCTCAGGATCAGCGCCGCCGGCGTCTACCGGCTCAGCGGCTCCTACGAAGGGCAGATCGTCGTCGACGCCCCCGAGGACGCCCGAGTCGTCCTCATCCTCGACGGGGCCACGATCACGAACGACTCCGGCGCCGCGATCCTCGCCGAGACCGGCGACGACCTCGTGATCTCCCTGTCCGGCGCATCGCGCATCGTCGACACCTCCTCGGCCGCGGAATCCTCCTTAGCGAACGCCGCGATCTACGCCGACATGGACCTCACGATGACGGGCGAGGGAAGCCTCGAAGTCTCCTCGACGGCGAACGACGCGATCACCTCGACCGACGACCTCACGATCCTCTCGGGAAGCATCAGCGTGAAGGCCGGGGACGACGGCCTCCGCGGCAAGGACTCCCTCAGCGTGCTCGGCGGTACGATCACGGTCGAGTCCGGCGGCGACGGCCTGAAGTCCGACGAAGACGAGGACGCGACCGCGGGCTACGTCCTGATCCGCGGGGGTGAGATCTCCGTGGTCGCAGGCGGCGACGGCATCGTCGCGCACAGCGACGCCCTTCTGGCGGGCGGCTCCATCGACATCGAATCCGGGGGCGGCGCCTCGACGGGCGCGGCTCTCGAGACCTCGAGCAAGGGGGTCAAGACCGGGGTCTACCTCATCGTCGAAGGCGCGGATCTGTCCGTCGACTCCGCGGACGACTCCCTCCACTCCGACGGCGCGATCCGCCTCAGCTCGGGGACCCTCGAGCTCGCCAGCGGCGATGACGGGATCCATGCCGAGGTCGCGGCCGTTCTCGACGGGGCCGATGTCACGGTCTCCCAGTCGAATGAAGGACTCGAGGCGGGCCTCATCACCGTCGCCGACGGGAGCGTCGACATCACGGCCTCGGACGACGGGATCAACGGCTCCGGATCCACGAGCGTCGAAGCGGGCGCGGCCGCCGCGGCCGCCTCCTCCGACGAGACCGGCGCCGTTGAGCAGCAGGACCAGCGCCAGGCGGGCCCGGGCGGGGGAGGGGCGGACTTCACCGACTCCGGCGAGCTGGTCACCATCTCCGGCGGTTCCCTCGTCGTGAACGCCGGAGGCGACGGCCTCGACTCGAACGGCTCGATCTCCATCACCGGCGGCACGACGACGGTGTGGGGCCCGACGAACGACGGCAACGGCGCACTCGACTACAACGGCACCATGAGCGTCACCGGGGGCACCCTCCTCGCAGTCGGCTCCGCCGGCATGGCCGAAGCGCCCTCCTCGACCGAAGGCGCGGGCTGGATTTCCGCGGCCCTCTCGGGCGCCCAGGGATCGAAGGTGAGGATCGTGGACTCGGCCGGAACGGAGATCCTCTCCTTCACGGCGAGCAAGGCCTTCGCATCGATCGTCTACGCCTCAGCGGAGATCACGAACGGCGCTGACTACACGATCGAGGTCGACGGCTCCTCGACCTCGGTGACCGCCGGACAGGCCGCCGCCGGAATGGGCGGGGCTATGGGAGGCCCCGGAGGCCAGGGAGCGCCGGTCGCCCCGGGCGGCCCCGGGGCCCGATGAGGCCCGCGCCGGTGTGAACGGCGTCTTCGGGACCGGCTCCGCAGCGGGGCCGGTCCCGAAAACGCGCCCGGGAGGGGGCTCACACCTGCTCGGGCACCATCGAGATCGCCCCGCAGGGGCACTCCTCCGCGCACACCCCGCAGCCCTTGCAGTAGTCGTACTTGAACTCGTACTCGCCGGGCCGGATCTTCGTGATCGCATTGTCCGGGCACACGCCGAAGCAGTTGTCGCAGCCGAAGCAGTTCCCGCACGACATGCACCTGCGGGCCTCGAAGAGGGCCGATTCCTCGTCGAGGCCCTGGACGACCTCGTCGAAGGTGGAGGCCCGCCGCGCGCCCTCGAGCTTGGCGCGCACCTGATGCGGGGCGTCCGCGTAGTACCAGGGCGTCATGCGCGAGAACTCGGCGTCCGCGTGCTTTTGCGCGGGCGAATAGGCCGTTCCGCGCAGGTAGGCGTCGATGTAGCGCGAAGCCGTCTTCCCGTGCCCGATCGCGACCGTCGCGGTGCGCTCCGAGGGGACCATGTCCCCGCCCGCGAAGACGCCCTCGATCCCCGTCATCATCTGATCGCTGACCGTGACGACGCCGTCCTCGATCGTGATGCCCTCGGCGTTCTCGATGAGGGACAGGTCCGACTCCTGGCCGAGCGCCATGATGAGGGAGTCGGCGCCGAGCTCCTCGAACTCTCCGGTCGGCTGCGGGAAGCCCGACTCGTCGAGCTCCATCTTCTCGATCGTCATCGTCTCGCCGTCGACGTGCTTGATCGTCGAGAGCCAGCGCATCATGACGCCCTCCTCCTCGGCCTCGGCGACCTCCGAGTCGTGGGCGGGCATTCTGTCGCGCGTGCGCCGGTAGACGATGATCGCCTCGGAGGCGCCCAAGCGCCTCGCCGTCCTCGCGACGTCGATCGCAGTGTTCCCGCCGCCGTAGACGACGACCCTGCGCCCGAGCATCGGCTTCTCGCCGACCTCGACGTCCTGGAGGAGGGACACGGCGTCCATGATCCTCGCCGACTCGCCCGCCGGGATGTAGGCGCGGCGGCCGATGTGGGCGCCGACCGCGAGGAAGATCGCGTCCCAATGACCGACCTCGTCCTCGATGCTCTCCACCTTCGCGCCGTACTCGATGCTCACCCCCATGTCGAGGATGCGGCGGATCTCCGCGTCGAGGACGCCGCGCGGCAGCCGGTAGGAGGGGATGCCGAAGCGCATCATGCCGCCCGCCATCGGGCCCGCCTCCTTGATGTGGACGCGGTGCCCGGCCAGGCGCAGATGGTAGGCGGCCGACAGGCCCGAGGGCCCGGCGCCGACGACGAGGACCGACTTGCCCGAATCGGGGGCGGTGACAGGGACCGTCCACCCCTGCTCGATCGCCTTGTCGCCGAGGAAGCGCTCGATCGCGTTGATGCCGACCGCCTCGTCGACCTGCACGCGATTGCACGCGCTCTGGCACGGGTGGTAGCAGACCCGTCCCATCGTCGCGGGCATCGGGTTGTTCCGCATGATCTCCGCCCACGCGGCCCGGTAGTCGCCCTCTTCCGCATGGTAGAGCCACTGCTGGATGTTCTCACCCGCCGGGCACGCCGCATTGCACGGGGGGAGGAGATCGACGTAGATCGGGCGCTCCGTGCGCCACGATCCGGTTTCGTTCGCCAGGGACGATCCGACGTCGAGGGTGATCGCGAAAGGCTGCTTCTCGATGGTCATGGCCTCACTCCTGCTCCGGGGCGTCGGCGCGCAGCGCCGCCCTCGTCTGGGCCTGCGGTCTGCGAAGACCCACCTGCACTCCGCTCGCGCCAGCCGCCTCCCGGGCGAGGACAGCGGCCTCGGCGAGGCCCTGCTTCGTCTGGGCGGCCGCATGAAGGATCTGCTCGTAGCGGCCCTCGGGATCCTCGGGCGCCGCGAGGACGCGGGCGCGCACGTCCTCGTCGAGCTTGTCCTCGTCGATGAGCCCGTAGCGGCGGATGTTGCGGTCCGCGATCGCCTGGAGCCTCGCGAGGGTCTGCGCGTCGCCCTCGCCCTTGAACAGGTGCGCGAAGCGGCGCTGCGGGCGCAGGTACTCCTCGACCGGCGCGGGCCTGCGGATCTTCGTCACCGAGGTGATCTCCCCGCCCTCGGCCTCGAAGACGGGGAAGAGCCCGGTCTGCGTCGCCAGGCGCGCGAGCTTCACCGTGATGTTCGAGGCCGCTCCCCACCCGAGCGGGCAGGGCACGAGGACGTGGATGTAGCGGGCCCCGTGGTAGCCCATCGCCTTCGTCACCTTGTACTCGAGATCGCGCAGGTCCGCGACCGTCGCGGTCGCGACGTAGGGGATCTCGTGGGCCATCGCGATCCGGGCCATGTCCTTGCCCTGCCCGAAGCGGTTGCCCGGGTTCGGTCCCACCGGCTGAGTCGTCGCGGTCCGGGCCGTCGGGGGAGTGGCGCCCGAGCGCTGCACCCCCGTGTTCATGTACGCCTCGTTGTCGTAGCAGATGTAGAGGACGTCGTCATTGCGTTCGAACATGCCCGACAGGCAGCCCATCCCGATGTCGACCGTGCCGCCGTCGCCGCCCTGGGCGACGACCCGGGTTCCGCGCCCCTTCGCCCTCAGGCCCGCCGCCGCGCCCGCCGCCACCGCGGGGGCGTTCCCGAAGAGGGAGTGGAGCCAGGGGACGGTCCAGGCTGACTCCGGGTAAGGGGTCGAGAACACTTCGAGGCAGCCCGTTGCGTTCACCGCGATGAGGTCACCGCCCGTCGCCGCCACCGCCGAGTCGAGGGCGTAGCGGGCGCCGAGGGCCTCGCCGCAGCCCTGACAGGCGCGGTGCCCCGAGGTGAGGGTGTTCCAGCGGTTCGGGTCGGACTGGACGGAGCGGTCGTCCTCCCCGGCGAGGCGGTTGCCGACCGCGTAGGAGCCGACCTGGTAGAACTTCACGTGCTCGCGCGCGGGGATCGAGGTCTCCCGCGTCCCGGGGATGCCCGGCTGGACGCTCATCTCCCGACTCCTTTCAGTTGGCCCCGGTCGCCCGCGACGAGGGCGGCGCGTCGTCCGTTAGCGGCGCGTCGTGTGCGAGGGCGGCGTCGGTTCGGGCGTGCGAATCGCGCATGACGTTCTCCGCGGTCGGACCCGAGCGGCGAGACGCCGCTTCCCGCTTGAGCTCCGCATCGACGAGCGCGCGGTCGAGGTCGAGGAAGGTCTGCTCCTCGAGGCCCCCCGCCGCCAGATCGTCGAGGAGGGAGTGGAGGGAGGCCTTCGTGATCGGCCGCCCGCCCAGACCCGCGAAGACCTCGTAGTTCTCGATGCCCATGCCGCGCACGGCGCTGCGGCAGTGAGAGGAGACGATGCCCCCGAGGCCGACCGAGAAGGCCTTCTCGACGTTGACGAATCGCGCGCAGCCCTTGAGCGCCTCGCGCACCGCGTCCATCGGGAAGGGGCGGAAGCTCGTGATCCCCAGGACGCCGATCCTCTCGCCGCGCGCGCGGCGCTCGTCGACGACGTCCTTGATGGTGCCCAGGACTGAGCCCATCGACACGATGATCGTTTCGGCGTCCTCGGTGCGGTAGGGGCGCACGAGGCCGCCCGAATCCCGCCCGAAGACCTCCTTGAAGTCGGCCGCGACCCGAGGAATGAGCTCCAGGGCCTGCTTCTGGCGGTGGTGGGCGAGATAGCGGACCTCCGTGTAGGCCTCCGGGCCTACCATCGCGCCGATCGACACCGGGTTCGCCGGGTCGAGGACCTGCCGCGGTTCGTAGGGCGGGAGGAAGCGGGCCACCTGCGCTTCTTCGGGCACGTCGACGATCTCCATCGCGTGCGTGAGGATGAATCCGTCCATGCACACCATGACGGGGATCGAAAGCTCCTCGGCGATCCGGAAGGCCTGAACGTGCAGATCGGCCGCCTCCTGGTTCGTTTCCGCGTAGAGCTGGAGCCACCCGGAGTCCCGCTGGCTCATCGCGTCCGTGTGGTCGTTCCAGATGTTGATCGGCGCGCCGATCGCGCGATTCGCGACCGTCATGACGATCGGGAGGCCGAGGCCGGCGGCGTTGTACACGGCCTCGACCATGAAGAGGAGGCCCTGGGAGGCGGTCGCGGTGTAGGTGCGCGCGCCGACGGCGGAGGCGCCGATGCAGGCCGACATCGCGCCGAACTCCGATTCGACGTTGAGGTATTCGCAGTCCTCGAGCCCGCCCTTTTTCACGAGGGCGGAGAGGGCTTCCACGATGTGCGTCTGGGGGCTGATCGGGTAGGCGGCGATCACTTCGGGGCGGCAGGCGGCGACGGCCCTGGCGATCGCCTGCGAGCCCTCGATCTGTTCACGCATCGGCCTTCTCCTTCGTGTTCGCACCGGTGCGGGAGGCGACGAGGCCGTAGGCGGCGCTCGCCGCGGCGACGTTCGCGTCGCCGACCCCGCCGGGGAATCGCCGGCGGATCGCGCCGATCACCGAGTCGAGTGCGATGAGGCCGGTGAGGGCTGCGACGCCGCCGAGCATCACGGCGTTCGGGACGGGGCGTCCGACGTGCTCGCGCGCGATGTCGAAAGCGGGCAGGGTGATCGCGTGCCCGGGAGGGAGGGATGCGACGAGCTCATCGAGGCCCAGTTCGTGGAAGTCCTTCGTCGAGTTGAGCAGGACGAAGCCCTCGGGCTTCAGGCCTGCGAAGACGTCCATGACGGACAGCAGCGTCGGGTCCTGAACGACGACGACATCGGGTTCGAGGACGGGTTCGCGCGTGCGGATCTCCTGATCGGCGATCCGGCAGAAGGAAACGACGGGGGCGCCGGTGCGCTCCGAACCGAATGAGGGGAAGGCCTGCGCGTGGTGCCCGTCCGTGAACGCCGCCATCGCGAGCAGGTCGGACGCCGTGACGACTCCCTGTCCCCCTCGACCGTGGATTCTCACTTCGACCATGTCTTCGACGCTAGGCCGAGTGCCGACGATGCGGGTGGAATCGAGGTGAAGTCGCGGTGTCCTGCCGAATCGTCGGGGTCGCCTCCTGAGACCGGGGGTGACGGAAGGCACAAATTCGCGCGTCGGGCCTTCTCTAATCCCCGATTCACCGAGGGGCGCGCGCCTCATCGGTGCCCGGCAGGAGCCGCATCCACCGCCGATCGGCGGCGCTTCGGGCGCGCATCCCCCGATGAGGACGGGCCCTGACGGGGATGGGGCGCGATGCGGGCCGATGAGGCGTGAAAGGACCGGGTCCGTCAGACTTGGGGCATGGACATGACACCGCAGCCCCCGAACCCCGTCCAAATCCCGCACCCCCAGCAGGCGAATCCCCAGCCCCTTTCCCCTCAGCCGGGCGTTCCCGCCGGATACCCGCAGGCCCTTTACCCCCAGAGCGCCTATCCGCAGACCGGATACCCTCAGGCCGGGTACCCGCCCCTCGCCCCTCGGCCCCATGTCCCCGAACAGCCGCGCGTCGAGAAGGCCTCGAAGCAGCCCTGGCCCGCGCCCGGGCACTCCCGCCTCCGCAAGTCCGACCGCCCCCGCCCTCGCAGATGGTGGACGCCGCTGCTCACCCTCCTCCTCGGCGGGGTTTCGTGGTTCTTCACCATGATGCTCATCCTGCTCGTCTTCGCCGTCGCCGTGGTCATGAGGGGAGGCGACATCGCCTCATTCTTCAAGCTGTTCGAGGGCGGTTCGGCCTCGCTGTCGAACCCGTGGTTCTACACCTTCAACTTCGGGCTCCTCGCCCTCATGATCCCCTTCCTCTGGCTCGCCATCCGAGTCGTCGAAGGCGTGGGCATCGGCGTCCTGTCATCCATCGAGGGGCGCTTGCGCTGGAAGCGACTCGCCGCGGCCCTCGGCATGGGCCTGCTCGTCCTCTCGCCCTCGATCCTGCTGTCCATCGGCGACACGATCCGCATGGGAGGCGTCCCCGCCGGCGCGCTCGAACGGGCGCCCCTGCTGCTCGCGATCGTGATCGTCCTCGTGCCCCTGCAGTGCGCGGCCGAGGAGTACGTGTTCCGCGGCTTCTTCCTGCGGATCCTCATGGGCTGGGGCGTCCCCGCGCTGCTCGCCATCGTCCTCGCGGTGATCCCCTTCTCGCTGGGCCACATCTACGGGTGGATGGGCATGGTCGACGTCACCGTCTTCGGGCTCGCGACGGGCTGGCTCGCCTGGCGGACCCGGGGGCTCGAAGCATCGATCGCCCTGCACGTCCTGAACAACATGATCGGAATCGTGTTCGCGGTCCTGGGAGTCGCCAACCCCCTCGACGACTCCGGCATGCCCCTGTGGGTGCTCGGGCTCAGCATCGGATCGACGATCCTGTACACGCTCATCGTCGATCGACTGTGGGCGGTGCGAGCGGAGGAAAGGCCGGATCGGACCGCGATCGCCTAGCCTGAAGATGCCGTCATCATGCCCGGGCGCTGAACATCCCGAGCCGCCTGAAACGAAAGGACCGCCATGACCCTCCCCTCCGAAAAGCTCGCCGAGCTCGGCCTCGAACTGCCGCCCGTCGCCGCGCCGGTCGCCGCCTACGTTCCGGCGGTCCTCGATCGGGGCGTGATCCGCACCTCCGGCCAGATCCCCGTCGTCGCGGGCGAACCGGTCTGCATCGGCGCGGTCGGCGCCGATGGCGCCGACCCGGATGACGCGAAGGAAGCGGCGCGGGTGTGCGCCCTCAACGCGCTCGCGGCCGCCGCCGAGCTCGCCGGGGGAGTGGATCGTCTGGCCTCGGTGGTGAAGCTGACCGGCTTCGTCGCCTCTCTGCCGGACTTCTACGGTCAGGCGGGCGTCATCAACGGCGCTTCGGAGCTCTTCGGCGAGGTCTTCGGGTCTTCTCACGCGCGTTCCGCAGTGGGCGTCGCCGCACTTCCCCTCAATGTCTCCGTCGAGGTCGAGGTGGAGTTCGCCCTGCGCGAGGACTGAGCCCCGGTGCGCTCCCAGCGGAGTGCGCATAGACTGGCGGGGTACCCCCACCGGGTATATCGTTCCGAGCCTGAAAAGGATCATCATGGCCGACACCCCGCCCACCGCGACCCCCGGGGGCGCGCACCAGACCTTCAAGCTCGTCGCAGCCGACACCAAGCCCGAGAACCTCAAGGCAGAGGGCGGCGGCTGCGGCGGGCACGGACACGGCGGCGATCGCAGCGCAGGCGGCTGCGGCTGCGGCGGGCACTCTCGTCGCCGCACGGTCGACGCCCCCGAAGCCGCGAAAACCGCGGGCGGCTGCGGCTGCGGAGGCCACGGTCACAGAGGCGAGGCCGCTCGTGCCCGCGCCTCCAGCGCCGTCGAGGAACTCGTCATCCATTCGATCCCGAAGCTCGTGCGCCACGCCGCTCTCTTCGCCGCGATCGACGCGATCCCCGTCGGGGAGAACCTCGTGATCGTCGCCCCGCATCAACCGGCTCCCCTGTTCCGGCGGCTTGAGGCCTCCGAGGCCCATTACCGCGTCGAAACCCTCGATGCGGGGCCCGTCGACTGGCGCTACCGCATCACCCGCATCTCCTGAAGCCGACATCCCGCCCGATGCGCCGCGGCTGACAGCGGGCCGGGAGCAGCGAGCGCCGCAGTCCTCACTTT
>NZ_JBNOYB010000047.1:0-28422 GCF_050312375.1 Schaalia sp. | reverse complement strand
AGCTCCGCCGCCATCATCATGTGAAAGCGAGTCTCATGGAGTCCAGGACGAAACGAGCGAAGGGCGTCGGCGCATCACGGGGCATGATCCTCGCGGCCCTCGTCGCAGTCTTCGCCGTCATCACGGATCAGTTGACGAAGGCGTGGGCCCTGTCCGCCCTCGTCGAAGGACGACGGATCGGGGTGATCGGGGAACACCTCTCCCTGGTCCTCACCCGCAACTCCGGTGCGGCCTTCTCGCTCGGAGCCTCCTCGACCTGGATCTTCACGATCCTCGCCCTGGTCATCATCGGAGTGCTGGTCTACGCCCTGGTCCGCGCCCGCTCGACGCGCCTGGCGGCGTCGATCGGCCTGCTCCTGGGCGGTGCGATCGGCAACCTCATCGACCGCCTCATCCAGCCCCCCTCCTTCGGCCAGGGGCACGTCATCGACTTCATCGACTACGCCGGATTCTTCGTCGGCAATGTCGCCGACATCTGGATCGTCCTCGGCGCCGCCTGGCTCGCGATCGAAATGATCCTCGGCGAGAAGACGAAGCATGAGTGACACCCGCCTCCTCCCCGTTCCCGACGCCCTCATCGGGGATCGCACGGATGCCGCCCTGGCGCGCATGCTCGGCATGGCCCGCGCGCAAGTCGCGGGACTCATCGAAGACGGGCTCGTCCTCGTCAACGGCCGAGCGGCCCTCAAATCGACCCGCCTGGGCGCGAGCGACCTCATCGAGGTGACGATCCCCGCGCTGAAGGAAACGCCCCCGCCCGTCGTCGGCATGGACATCCTCTACGACGATGAGGACATCGTCGTCGTCGACAAGCCCGTGGGCGTCGCCGCACATACGGGGCCGGGCTGGTCCGGGCCCACGGTCCTGGGCAATCTCGAGGCGGCCGGATACCGGATCACCGGCTACGGCCCCCCCGAGCGCCAGGGAATCGTCCACCGACTCGATGTCGGCACCTCCGGCGCGATGATGGTCGCGAAATCCGAACTCGCCTATTCGGTGATGAAACGCGCCTTCAAGGAGCGGACGGTCACGAAGATCTATCACGCCGTCGTCTCAGGGCACATGGACCCCCCGATCGGCACGATCGACGCCCCGATCGGCCGTCATCCGTCCCGCGAGTGGCGCATGGCCGTCATCGACGGCGGCAAGCGGGCCGTCACGCACTACGACACCCTCGAGCTCATGGCCGGCGCCTCCCTCCTCGAAGTCCACCTGGAAACGGGGCGCACGCATCAGATCCGGGTCCACACCGCCGCAATGGGCCACCCCTGCGTCGGAGACGTCTTCTACGGCGCCGACCCGACGGCGGCGGCCCGACTGGGCCTTGAGCGCCAATGGCTCCATGCGGTCGAACTCGGCTTCGCGCATCCTCGCACGGGCGCGCCGACCTCGGTGCGCTCCCCCTATCCCGCCGATCTCGAGCGCGCCCTCGACATCCTGCGGAACCCCGTGTGATTCCCCGCCTCCTCCCCGCCGATGCGCGGGCCCGGGTGCGGGCCCTCCCGTTCGAACAGGATTGCCGGGGGACGAGGGCGTGACTCCTCGACGATGCGGGGGAGCGCCCTCGTCGCCGCGCGTGCGAGCGCACGACGGGTATAAGACCCGTACGGGCGCGCGAGGACCGCGGAAGGGGCGGCGCGTCCTGATCCCCGGTCCTCGAGGTGAAGGTGCTTGAGCGCCCGCTCGCCACTAGGATCGGGGGCATGGCGACCGACTCCTTCGTGCATCTTCACAATCACTCCGAGTACTCGATGCTCGACGGGGCCGCGAAGACCAAGGCGATGGCCGAAGAAGCCGCGCGGCTCGGCCAGCCGGCCATCGGCCTCACCGACCACGGCTACCTCTTCGGCGCCTTCGACTTCTACCAGAACTGCGTGAAGGCCGGGGTCAAGCCGATCATCGGCCTCGAAGCCTATGTGACGCCGGGGACTTCGCGCTTCGACCGCCAGAAAGTCACCTGGGGCGAGCCGTGGCAGCGTTCGGACGACGTGTCGGCCGGCGGCTCCTACAACCACCTCACCCTCATCGCCTACTCGACCGAGGGCATGCACAACCTCTTCCGCCTCGGCTCCTACGCCTCGACGGACGGTCAATTCGGCAAGTGGCCGCGCGCCGACAAGGAACTCCTCGCGAGGTTCCACAAGGGCCTCATCGTCTTCACGGGCTGCCCTTCGGGCGCCGTCCAGACGCGCCTGCGCCTCGGGCAATGGGACGAGGCGGTGCGCGAGGCCGCCGAGCTGCGCGACATCTTCGGCCCTGAGAACTTCTACGTCGAGATCATGGACCACGGCATCGAGTTCGAGCGCCGCACCCAGAAGCAGCTCCTCGAACTGGCCAAGCTCATGGATGCGCCGCTCGTGGCGACCAACGACGCGCACTACGTCCACAAGGACGACCGGAAGATCCAGGACGCCCTGCTCTGCATCAACTCGGGTTCGCGCATCTCCGATCCGGACCGCTTCAAGTTCGACGGCGACGGCTACTACATCCGCCCGAGCGAGGAGATGCGGTCGATCTGGTCCGAGCTCCCGCAGGCCTGCGACTCGACCCTCGAGATCGCCGAGCGCTGCGAAGTGCACTTCACGACGACCGCCGAGGGCGCGAACTACATGCCCGACTTCCCCGTCCCCGAGGGCGAGGACAAGACCTCCTGGTTCATCAAGGAGGTGGAACGCGGACTCAACTACCGCTTCCCGAACGGCATCCCCGACGAGGTGCGCAAGCAGGCCGAATACGAGGAGGACGTCATCGTCTCGATGGGCTTCCCCGGGTACTTCCTCACCGTCGCCGACTACATCCAGTGGGCGAAGGAGCAGGGGATCCGAGTGGGGCCGGGCCGAGGATCCGGCGCCGGCTCGATGGTCGCCTACGCGATGCGCATCACCGAACTCAACCCGCTCGAGCACGGCCTCATCTTCGAGCGCTTCCTCAACCCCGAGCGCATCTCGATGCCCGACTTCGACGTCGACTTCGACGAGCGCAGGCGAGATGAGGTCATCGCCTACGTCAAACGGAAGTACGGCGAGGACCGCATCTCCCAGGTCGTCACCTACGGCACGATCAAGACGAAGCAGGCCCTCAAGGACTCGGCCAGAATCCTCGGCAAGGACTTCAAGGTCGGCGAGCAGCTGACGAAGGCGCTGCCGCCCGGCGTCCAGGGCAAGGACATCCCGGTCCACGGCATCTTCGACAAGGAGCATCCGCGCTATGCGGAGGCGACGGAGTTCCGCAAGTACTACGAGGAGAACCCCGACACCCACGAGGTCGTCCAGTACGCCCTCGGCCTCGAAGGGCTGACGCGGCAGTGGGGCGTCCACGCCTGCGCGGTCATCATGTCGAGCCACACGCTCACCGACATCATCCCGATCATGAAGCGCCCCCAGGACGGCGCGATCATCACGCAGTTCGACTACCCGACCTGCGAGACGCTCGGCCTGCTCAAGATGGACTTCCTCGGGCTGCGCAACCTCACGGTCCTGTCCGATGCGCTCGAGAACATCACCCTCAACGGCAAGCCGGACCCCGATCTCGAGCACCTCGCCTTCGATGACAGGCCGACCTACGAGCTGCTGTCGCGCGGCGATACCCTCGGCGTCTTCCAGCTCGATGGCGGCGGCATGCGCGATCTTCTCAAGCTCATGAAGCCCGACAACTTCGAGGACATCTCCGCCGTCGGCGCCCTGTACCGTCCCGGCCCCATGGGTGCGAATTCGCACACGAACTACGCTCTGCGCAAGAACGGGCGCCAGGAGATCACCCCGATCCACCCCGAGCTCGCCGAGCCCCTCGAATCGATCCTCGGCACGACCTACGGCCTGATCGTGTATCAGGAGCAGGTCATGCAGATCGCTCAGAAGCTCGCGGGATACACGCTCGGTCAAGCGGACATCCTCCGCAAGGCGATGGGCAAGAAGAAGCCCGAGGTGCTCGCCAAGCAGTTCGAGGGCTTCCAGGCGGGCATGCTGAAGAACGGATATTCGAAAGAGTCGATCCAGGCCCTGTGGGATGTCGTCGTCCCCTTCTCCGCCTACGCCTTCAACAAGGCCCACTCGGCGGCCTACGGCCTGGTGTCGTATTGGACGGCCTTCCTCAAGGCGAACTTCCCCACGGAGTACATGGCGGCTCTTCTCACTTCGACGAAGGACAACAAGGACAAGCGCGCCCTCTACCTGGCTGAAGCGCGGCACATGGACATCACGGTCCTGCCCCCCGATGTCAACGCCTCTCGCGGCAATTTCGCCCCTGATGGCGAGCGGATCCGCTTCGGCTTGAACTCGATTCAGAACGTGGGGGCGAACGTCGTCGACGCGATCGTGGAGACCCGCGAGGCCAAGGGGAAGTTCGCGAGCTTCCAGGACTTCCTCGACAAGGTCCCGCAGGTGGTGTGCAACAAGAGGACGATTCAGTCGCTGATCCGCGCCGGCGCTTTCGATTCGCTCGGGTACACGCGCCGCGCCCTGCTGGCCCGTTGCGATGAGGCGGTCGATGCGATCATCGATGTCAAGCGCAATGAGGCCGTCGGCCAGTTCGATCTCTTCGGCGCGCTCGGCGGGGAGGACGAGTCGAGCGAGTCGTCTTTGGCGATCGATATCCCCGACATCCCGGAGTTCGACCGCAAGTCGAAGCTCGCCCAGGAGCGCGAGATGCTGGGCCTGTACGTCTCGGATCATCCCCTGCGCGGCCTCGAGGGCGGGCTCGCCCGATACCAGGATGTGGAGATCGCCCAGGTCGTCGGCTCCGAGGAATCGATGGCGGATCGCGTCGTGAAGATCGCGGGCCTCGTCTCGGGCGTGCAGACGAAGGTGACGAAGCAGGGCTCCGTGTGGGCGATCGCGACGATCGAGGATCTGTCGGGTTCCGTCGAGGTGCTGTTCTTCCCGCGCGCCTACGAGACGATCCAGACGCACCTGGTCCAGGACGTCATCGTCCAGGTCGAGGGGCGGGTGAATGTCCGTGACGAGGGCATGTCGATCTACGGCCAGTCCTTGACGCTGCTCGATCTGCGCGAGGACGGGGATGCGCCGCTCGATCTGGAGCTTCCGGTTTCGCGCTGCACGCCCGAGCTGCTTCTCGAGCTCCGCGATGTCCTCCAATCCTTCCCGGGCGGGTCGCCGGTGCGCCTGCACGTCCGTGAGCCCGGTAGGACGACGATCGTCGAGCTGGATCCGAAGCTGCGGGTCGAGCAGTCGAGCGCCTTCTTCTCGCAGGTGAAGGCGGTCGTCGGGATCTCCGGGGTGCTGACCTCCCACTAGTCCCACTAGCCGAGGTCATCACCTTTCTCCGTCGAGGTCATCACCTTTTGACGCCGAGAGGATCTGCTGGCGGGGTGAGGCGATGACCGCCAAGAGATTCAGCGGAACCTTGCGCGCTCAGCCGGGGTCCACAGCGCCGGCCGCCCATGAAGGTCGCGCTGCTCCGGAAAGCTCTCGCCGAGCAGCTTGAGCATCTGCGGCACATCGGCAATGGACGAGGCGTCGACGTCATGAACCGTGAATCCGACCTCCGCGAGATCCACACGACGAGCCGCCTCCTTCTCCCTTTGAAGCCTGCCGGCCCCGCCCTCGTACTTGATCGCACCATTGATCTCGATACCGCGCCGGACTCCCGGGATCCCCAGATCGACCCAGCGCACGCCGACGCGCGTTCGGACTTCAACTTGGGGTTCGATCTGCGAATAACCCGCCGCGAGGGCGATCCTGCGCATCTCGCTTTCGAACGGGGATTCGGCGAGCGCGGTGGCGACTGCGAGCAGTTCCCGCGCCTGACGGTAACCCCGCTGTCCTCGGTGCTTCTCCAGGGAATGGAGGATCCGGGTGAGGACGACGCGAGCCTCGCGCTCGAGTGACAGGCGGTCATCGCGCCAATGGGGCCTGCGTGCCACCGCGATAGCGAGAAGCGAATCGAGGGCGATGAGCGCGTCGTCGGGTGCGAGGAATCGCGCGGCCAACTCCATGGTTTGAAGGAGATCGGTTGTGGGGATCCCGTCGATGATGACCAGCTGATCCTCATCGAGTTCCATGCGGTGATTGACGACGGGACGCCGGGCCAGACGTTCTCGCCGATCGCGGGGGTTGAGGGCGAAGAACGAGGGGCCGCCGGTCTTCATCGGCTTGCGATGCCACGATGTGTGAACATGCGCTTGCCTCGGCGGATGCTTGAGCGACCCGCCGTGAAGGATCACGGCTGATTGCAGGACTGCGATCGCTTGAGTGCTCCGGCGGGCGACGTCGAGGAGCCTGGCTCGGTGGAGGTGCGCCTCCTTCTCCCACCATGTCGCTTCCGCGGGGATGTTGAGGAAACGCCCCTTTCGGAAACGCGTGGGGATCGAGGTTGTGACGGTGGTGCGCGGCGTTGCGAGGAGAAGGTCCATGCGCCCAGGCTGCCCTCAGAGAAGCGGAGCGCCGGGATGCTGGGCGATTGCCTGTGCATTCGGCGCGCCGGTGGAGAGGGTGTGGATACCTGAGCTTGGGGGCCTCACCGCCGACGGGATCCCCTCGGTGAAGAAACGTGATGACCTCGACAGAGGAAAGTGATGACTTCGACGCCGAAAGGTGATGACCTCGGCGGATCAGTCGAGGCGGCGCACGCGGGCGGAGAAGCGGCCTGCGGGGGAGTCCACTTCCACGAGGTCCCCGTCTGCGAGTTGCCTCCCGCGGCGCGTCTCCACCTCCCCGTTGACGAGGACGTCCCCGCCCTGAACGAGCTCGCGCGCGAGCGCCCCGTCCTCGGCGAGATTCGCGAGCTTGAGGAACTGTCCGAGGCGGATGACGCCGCTGATCTCGACGACGGGTGCTTCGCTCATGAGGGATCCTTTCCTCCCGGTCCTCGCGCATCGGTCCGGAAGTGTTCGGGGCGTGGGCGCGGACCCGTGCCGAAGGGCCCTTCGCCTATTCTGGGCGCATGACTGGCATCATGCGACGCATCGATCTTAGAGGCGAACGCCCTTCCGCCGCCGAGCTGCGCAAGGTCCTGCCGAGGGCGGCTCTCGACACGGCGAAGGCGGCGGACCGCGTGGCTCCGCTGATCGAGCGCGTGAGGACCGAGGGCGCGCCCGTCCTCTACGAGCTCGCCGAGCGATTCGACCGCGTGCGCCCCGATCGCCTCCGCGTTCCCGCCGAGGTGATCGCCCGCGCCCTCGAGGAGCTCGATCCCGCGATCCGCGCCGCCCTCGAAACCTCGATCGCGCACAACCGGGCCGGCCACGCCCAGCAGCTCCCGAGCCCGGCGGAGGCCGAGATCGTGCCCGGCGGCCGCGTCACCCAGCGCTGGCTGCCCGTGTCGCGGGTCGGCCTGTACGTGCCCGGCGGCCTGGCGGTCTACCCCTCCTCGGTCGTGATGAACGTCGTGTGCGCCCAGGTCGCGGGCGTCCCCTCGATCGCGCTCGCCTCCCCGCCCCAGGAGGCATTCGGCGGACTGCCGCACCCGACGATCCTCGCCGCCTGCGCCCTCCTCGGCGTCGACGAGGTCTGGGCGATCGGCGGCGCCCAGGCGATCGCCGCCTTCGCCTACGGCGTCGAGGACGGCGCCGACACCCTGGAGCCGGTCGATGTCGTGACGGGGCCGGGCAACATCTTCGTCGCCGCCGCCAAGCGCCTCGTCCAGGGGACGGTCGGCATCGATGCCGAGGCCGGGACGACCGAGATCGCGATCCTCGCCGACGAGACGGCGATGCCCGCCTTCGTCGCCGCCGACCTCATCAGCCAGGCCGAGCACGACCCGGCAGCGGCCTCCGTCCTCGTCACCTCCTCGGCGGCGCTCGCCGACGAGGTCGAGGCCCTCATCCCCGTCCAAGCGGAGGCGACGGCGCACACCGAGCGGATACTCACCGCGCTCGCCGGCCCGCAGTCGGGGATCGTCCTCGTCGATGACGTCGACGCCGGGATCGCGGTCGTCGACGCTTACGCCGCCGAGCACCTCGAGGTGCACACGGCGGACTCGCGCGCCGACGCGGAGCGGGTGAGGAACGCCGGCGCGATCTTCGTCGGCCCCTACACGCCCGTCCCGCTCGGCGACTACATCGCGGGCTCCAACCACGTCCTGCCGACCGGGGGCACGGCGCGCTTCGCCTCCGGCCTCAACGTCACCCAGTACTTGCGCTCCCAGCAGGTCGTCGAGTACTCCGCGCCCGCCCTCGCCGCTCAGTCCGCGGCCCTCGACGTCCTCGCCAAGGCGGAGGACCTTCCCGCTCACGGCGCAGCGGCACTGGTCCGCGAGGGCAAGGGGAGCGCCTCATGAGCTCCGCCAGGATCGACGAGGGCGAAGCCCGGCGCCTTCCGCTGCGCGAGGACCTCACGGGCCTCGAACCTTACGGGGCGCCCCAGCTGGAGGTCGCGGCGCGCCTCAACGTCAACGAGAACCCCTACGCGCCCTCGGCCGGGGTGATCGCCGATATCGCGGATTCGGTGGCGAGTGCGGCGGCGGGTCTCAACCGTTACCCGGATCGGGATTTCACGGAGTTGCGCGGCGCGCTCGCCGACTACCTCGCCGGCGAATCCGGTGTGCGCCGCGCGCCGGAGCTGATCTGGGCGGGCAACGGCTCGAACGAGGTGATGCTCCACCTCTTCCAGGCCTTCGGGGGTCCCGGCCGGAGCGCGGTGTCCTTCGCGCCGACCTATTCGATGTACCACGAGTACGCGCGCGACACGAACACCCGTTGGGTCCAGGGGGCGCGCCTCGATGATTTCACGCTCGACCTCGGGCTCGTCGAGCAGACCCTTCGCCGCGAACGCCCGACCCTCCTCCTCCTCGCGAGCCCGAACAATCCGACGGGCACGGCGCTCCCGCTCGAGGACGTCAAGCGGATCCTCGAGGCCGCCGAGGAGACCGGACCCCTCGTCGAGGGGGAGGCGAGCTCGACGATCGTCGTCATCGACGAGGCCTATGCGGAGTTCCGCAGGGAGGGCACGCCCTCGGCACTCGAACTGCTCGAAGACGCGCCGCATCTCGTCGTCTCCCGCACGATGTCGAAGGCCTTCGGGATGGCGGGCCTGCGCCTGGGCTACATGACGGCCGCGAAGGCGATCATCGACGCCGTTATGCTCGTCCGCCTGCCCTATCATCTCTCGGCCGTCACGCAGGCGGCGGCCTTGGCGGCCCTGCGGCACGCCGACGAGCTCGGGGCTCAGGTGGCCTCGCTCCGCGAGGAGCGCGACCGGCTCGTCGAGCGCCTTCGCGACATGGGCCTGCAGGCCGTGGATTCGGACGCGAACTTCGTGCTCTTCGGCCCCTTCGAGGATCGCCGCGCGGTCTTCGACGCCCTTCTGGAGCGGGGCGTCCTCATCCGCGTCGTCGGCCCCGAAGGCTGGCTGCGCGTCAGCATCGGAACCCCTGAAGAAACCGCCGCATTCGTCACCGCACTCGAGGAGGTCATCTCATGACTACCGCCGCGCACAGGACCGCCGTCATCGATCGGACGACCTCGGAGTCCTCGATCCACGTCGAGCTCGACCTCGACGGCACGGGGAGGACCGAGGTCTCGACGGGCGTGCCCTTCTACGACCACATGCTCACGGCGCTCGGGAAGCACTCGCTCATCGATCTCACGGTGCGCGCGACGGGCGACATCGAGGTCGATGTCCATCACACGGTCGAGGACACGGCGATCTGCATCGGCCTGGCCCTCAAGGAGGCCCTCGGCGACAAGCGCGGCATCAGGCGCTTCGGCGATGCGACCGTCCCGCTCGATGAGGCGCTCGCCCGTGCGGTCGTCGATGTCGCGGGCCGCCCCTACATCGTGCACGAGGGCGAGCCCGCCGGTCAGGAGTACCACCTCATCGGGGGGCATTTCACGGGCTCGATGACGCGCCACGTCCTCGAGTCGCTGACCTTCAACTCGGGGATCTGCCTGCATATGAGCGTGCTGGGCGGCCGCGACCCGCACCACATCGTCGAGGCGCAGTTCAAGGCGCTCGCGCGGGCTCTGCGCATGGCGGTCGAAGCGGATCCGCGGGTCGAGGGAATCCCCTCGACCAAGGGCGCGCTCTGAGCGGTGCGATACGATTCTCCAAGGTCGGCGTGGGCTGACGGGGCGGAATCGAGAATCGGGGACGAACATGGCTGATCGCGACGACGATATCGATGCCGCGTTCCGTGATCTCGTCGCCGGCATGGGCGGGGGCGCCGCAGCGGGCGGGGCTCCCGACTCCCGGGACGGGGCGGGTCTTGACGCCGAGTTGGCGGCCTTCGAGGAGGACCTGAAGAATCCGGATGATCAGCCGGTCGACGAGTCGCTTCATCTGGAGGGCGGACGGCTGTCGGTCGCCCTGGTCCTCGCGCCGATCCCATTGCCGGAGGCCCTGCATTCGCTCCTCGCGCTGACGGGGATCTCGGAGGCGGTCGTGCGCCTCAAACCCTGGACGGCCGTGTGGCTTCCGGTGGAGACGAAGCCGACGGATGAGGACGAGCTCGAAGCGCTGCTCGCCGATTCGCGTCCGATGCCGTCGCGGGTCGATGAGGTCGCGCGCGTGGTCTCGCGCCTGTCGAAGTACGGCGCGGTGGCGATGATGTCCTGGCTCGTCGAGGGCGATGGCGTCGAGCCCGGCGTGTCGGGCCGGATCACGGCCCAGCGCTATGTGTCGGGGGCGCCGGAGGAGCCGATCCCCGCGGGCCTGCTGCTCGGGTCGATGCCGCAGGCGACGGAGGATCTGCTGCTGGGCAGGACCAGGCCAGAGGACTACGACGATTCGGTGTCGGCGAACGGCATGACGAGGAAACGGCCCGGTCCCATGGGCTGGCTGCGCAGGAGGTGACGGATGGGGCCCAAGGTCGTCGTTTTCGATTACGGTTCGGGCAATGTGAGGTCCGCCTGCCGGGCTCTCGAGCACGTGGGCGCGCAGGTCGAGCTCACCTCGGATCGCTCTGAGGCCCTGGAGGCCCGGGGGCTTCTCGTCCCCGGGGTGGGCGCTTTCACGGCGGTGATGGAGCAGCTGCGGGCCGCGGGCGGGCCGGCGATCATCGATGCGCGCCTGGCGGGTTCTCGGCCGGTTTTCGGCGTGTGCGTCGGACTGCAGGTGATGTTCGAGTCCTCGGAGGAGAAGGGGCGGGCCGAGGGCCTCGGTCAGTGGCCGGGCGTGGTGCGCCGCCTCGACGCGCCGGTGGTGCCGCATATGGGGTGGTCCTCGGTCGAGGCCGCCGAGGGCTCGAAGCTCTTCGAGGGCGTCGCCGATGAGCGTTTCTACTTCGTGCACTCCTACGGCGTGCTCTCTGATCCGCTTGAGGCGCTCGGACCCGGTCCGATGATCCCGCCCCTGGTCACCTGGGCGCGTCATGGCAGTTCCCGCTTCGTGGCGGCCGTGGAGAACGGCCCCCTCGTGGCGACCCAGTTCCATCCGGAGAAGTCGGGCGAGGCGGGGCTGCACCTGCTGCGCAACTGGCTTGAGACTCTGTGATCCTTCGCGCCCCGCGAGTGCTTCATCCCCCTGACGAAAGGTCCGTCATGTCGCGCCTCATCCTCCTGCCCGCCGTCGATGTCGTCGACGGCAAAGCCGTGCGTCTCACCCGGGGCGAGGCCGGGACGGAGACGGATTACGGGCATCCGCTCGAGGCGGCCCGCTCCTTCGCGGAGGCGGGTGCGCAGTGGCTGCACCTCGTCGATCTCGACGCGGCCTTCGGCCGGGGCTCGAACGCCCCGCTCCTCATGGAGATCACGAAGGAGCTCCCGATCAACGTCGAGCTCTCGGGAGGGATCCGTGATGACGCCTCGCTCGCCCGGGCCTTGGATGCGGGCGCCCGCCGCGTGAACCTCGGGACGGCGGCCCTGGAGGACCCGGAGTGGACCGAGGCCGTCATCAAGGAGTTCGGCGATCGGATCGCCGTCGGGCTCGATGTGCGCGGTGAGACGCTGTCGGCGCGGGGCTGGACGCGTGACGGGGGGGATCTCTTCGAGACGATCGAGCGCCTCAATGAGGCCGGGTGCGTCCGCTACGTCGTCACGGATGTCGCCCGCGACGGGATGCTGTCGGGTCCCAATGTCGAGCTGCTCGCGCGCGTGTGCCAGGCGACGGACGCGGCGGTCGTCGCTTCCGGCGGCGTGTCCTCCCTGGCCGATATCGCGGCCCTGCGCGAGCTCGTCGATGCGGGAGTCGAGGGCGCGATCGTCGGCAAGGCCCTGTACGCGGGGGCCTTCACCCTGGCGGAGGCGCTCGCGGTCGCTTCGGGTGAGTCGGCGAAGTGACGCGTCTTCCGGCTCCGGATGAGGCGCAGCGCAAGAAGCTCGCCGAGCGTCTCGGGTTCGCGCGCTCCGATCGCGGTGATGACGGCTCGGTGCTCGCGCGCACGGCCGCGGCGCTCTCGATCGATCCGGGCCCGGATGGGGGAGCGGCGCGCCTCGAGGCGCTCGTCGCGGCGCTCGCGGTCGAGCGGGTGATCGTGCCCGTCGAGGTCGGGGCTGCGCTCGCGCGGCCCGTCGACGGCGGACGGGGCGACGTGAAGCACGGGGACATCGACTTCGCGCGGATCCGGACCGGTGCGGGTGAGGCCCTGGTCGTCTACTCCTCGAAGCAGACGCTCGCGCTCAATCGGCCGGCGGATCGGCCGATGGCTTTCGACCCGGTGAGGGTCGCCCTCGTCGCCCTGGTGGAGACGGCGGGGCGGATCGTCATGGATCCGGGCGGTTCCGAGGTCTTCATCCCTCGGGCGGCGGTGGCCGCGCTCGCGCAGAAGGATTCCTGGCTGCCCGCCTGGAGGGATGCCGAGCTGTTCGACGAGCTCAGCGACCTCGTCGGCGTCGGAGTCGAGGGGATCGTCGACCTGCGGGTGGTCTACGCGGGCGAGGGCGTGGTCCGAGTTGAGCTCCTTGCGGATGCGTCGGTCGAGGAGGGGGCGCTGCGGGCCCGTATCACGAGGGCCGCGCAGGGGATCGTCTCCTCGAAGCGCCTCGCGGCGGCGGCCGAGCGGGTGGAGGTCGTCCCGCGCCTCGTGCATCCGGCCTGATCGTGACGCTCGGCCTTGCCTCCCGGTGGCGATGAGCGTTCCCGCCTCCCGCGCTTCTGCTCGTCTGCTCTTCCGCCCTCCTACTGGCAAAAAGTCGGAGGTCTGCACGAGATCTTCGTGCAGGTGCCGAATCTGACCTGGGCGAACGTTCGGATCCGCCTCGAGCCTGTCCGACTTGTTGACGCCGCCCCGGGCGCTGCGGCTTTCCATGCCCGAGGCGCCGCCGGAGCTCCTCGCCCGCCGTGTGTCCGATCCCATACCGGGCGGACTCGGTGCGGATTCGCCCTCGTCACCGGCTGCTGATAACCTTGAGCAGAACCGTCCGGGCGCCTGCCCGGAATGCAAGCGGAGATTCCTCCCACCTGGATGCCCGCCTCATTCGTGAGGTCCGCGCCGATGGCGCGATGTTAAAGGGGATCGGGTCGACCGGTGAGCGCCTCGTGCGCGAACCGCGGGTCGGGCCTCCGTGCGCATGAAGAGCGACGGAGGCTTTTTCGTCGCTCTTCGCGAAACACCGTGGAAGGAGCCACCCATCAGCGAGACCCGCATCAACGAGCGGATCCGAGTGCCCGAGGTCCGCCTCGTGGGACCCGGAGGGGAACAGGTCGGCGTTGTCCGCGTCGAAGACGCGCTGCGCCTGGCCGAAGAGGCCGGACTCGATCTCGTCGAGGTCGCGCCCGACGCGAAGCCGCCCGTGGCCAAGCTCATGGACTACGGGAAGTTCAAGTACGAGGCCGCCCAGAAGGCTCGCGATGCTCGCCGTAATCAGGCGAACACCCAGCTGAAGGAGATCCGTTTCCGGCTGAAGATCGATGATCACGACTTCGCGGTCAAGAAGGGGCACGTCGAGCGCTTCCTCTCCGCCGGCGACAAGGTCAAGGTCATGATCATGTTCCGCGGTCGCGAGCAGTCGCGTCCCGAGGCGGGCGTCCGCCTGCTTCAGCGCCTGGCCGATGAGGTCGCCGAACTCGGCACCGTCGAGTCGATGCCCCGCCAGGACGGCCGCAACATGACGATGGTGCTGGCCCCGACCAAGCGCAAGGCCGACGCGATCAACGAGCAGCGCAAGCGCCGCGAGGCCGAGCGCGAGGAGCGTCGCGGCAAGCGCGCCGAGCGCGCGAGCAGGGAACAGGCGCGCGCCGCCTCCACGGAGAAGAACTGACGCCGTCGATTCATCGACTGCGTAACAGAGAAGGAATAGAAGAATGCCGAAGAACAAGACGCACTCCGGTGCCAAGAAGCGCTTCCGCGTGACCGGCTCGGGCAAGATCATGCGCGAGCAGGCCGGCGCGCGCCACCTGCTGGAGCACAAGTCCTCCCGCAAGACCCGTCGTCTCGCGACCGACCAGGTCCTGGAGACCGCTGACGTCAAGCGCGTCAAGCGACTCCTCGGCAAGTGAGCGGACCGGAAAAGGAGAACTGAAACATGGCACGTGTCAAGCGTTCTGTGAACGCCAAGAAGAAGCGTCGTACCGTCCTCGAGCAGGCCTCCGGCTACCGCGGCCAGCGCTCGCGCATGTACCGCAAGGCCAAGGAGCAGGTCACCCACTCCTTCGTCTACTCCTACCGCGACCGCAAGGCCCGCAAGGGCGACTTCCGTCGCCTGTGGATCCAGCGCATCAACGCCGCCTCGCGCGCGCAGGGCATGACCTACAACCGCTTCATCCAGGGCCTGGGCCTCGCCGGTGTCGAGGTTGACCGTCGTATGCTCGCCGAGCTCGCCGTCAACGACATCAACGCTTTCAACGCCCTCGTCAAGGTCGCGAAGGACGCCCTCCCCGAGGACGTCAACGCTCCCAAGGCCTGAGTTTTGACTGCTTTCGCTGAGCGCCCGGAGGTGCTCGCCAATCCCCGCGCGGAACGCGTGCGGAAGGTGGCGGCGCTGTCCGGGCGCTCAGCGCGTTCACGGGCGGGCAGGATCCTCGTTGAAGGTCCGCAGGCCGTCCGCGAACTCCTGGCTCATCGCCCGGCCTTCGTCGAGGACGTCTACCTGTCCGAGAAGGCGGCTGAGCGCCACCGCGACATCTCCTCCCTCGCACGCGCGGCGACGCGCTGGACGCACATGATGACCGACGAGGTCGCGCATGCGATGAGCCCGGATTCTCAGGGGGTCGTCGCCGTTGCGCGCTCTGAGGCTGTGAGTGATGAATTCGGCGAGGACGGCTCGGCAGCGACCTTCGTGGTCCTCGCTCAGGGGCGCGACCCCGGCAATGTCGGGACGATCATCCGCACCGCCGATGCCATGGGCGCGAGCGCCGTCATCACCGTTGCGGGCACGGTCGCAGTCGACTCGCCGAAGGTCATTCGCTCATCCGCCGGCTCGGTGTTCCACCTGCCGATCATCGCGGAGCCCGATTTCGATGCGGCTGTCCGCTCGGTGCACGAGCGGGGCGGCCAGGTGCTGGGGACGAGCGGATCGGCCGGGGCGAAGGATCTGTCCGATCTGATGCTGTCAGCGGCTCTTGAAGCGCGCGGCTGGCTGACGGGCACTCATGCGTGGGTTTTCGGCAATGAGGCCAAAGGCCTTGGGGATGAGGAGCTGTCGGCCTGCGACGCCCTGGTGCGCATCGACATGAGCGGCGACGCCGAGTCCCTCAATGTCGCTTCGGCCGCAGCGATGTGCCTCTTCGCGTCGCAGACGGTGCGGCGTGCGCTCGGCTGAAAAGAGCCCTGCGGCTCCTTTACCCTGAGGGCATGACCCTCATCAGAGAATTCGACGAGGGCGAGCTCATCGCGGAGTTCGCCGACCTGCTGCCGCGCGGCGAGCGCACCCTCCTGGGCATCGGAGACGATTGCGCGCAGGTCGCCGCTCCCGAAGGCTCCTTCATCGTCACGACCGATCTCATCGTCGAGGACGAGCATTTCCGGTGCGACTGGTCCGATCCCGAGCAGATCGGGGCGCGGGTCGCGGCGCAGAACCTCGCCGACATCGCCGCCATGGGGGGCCGCTGCTCCGCCCTCGTCGTCGGCGTCGCCCTGAGGGCCGATACCGAACTGGACTGGATGCTCGCCCTGGTGCGGGGCATCGGGGACCGGGCGCGGGCCGCCGGGGCGGGGGTTGTCGGAGGCGATATGTCGAGGGGGCCGTTGACAGTCCTCACGATCACGGCAATGGGATATTGCGAAGGGGCGCCCGTCAGGCGCAATGGGGCCGAAGCGGGTGATGTTCTCGCCTTCTCCGGTCGGGCGGGACTGTCCAACGCCGGACTGGATCTGCTCCTCGGCGGGCATGTTGATCCTTCGCTGCGCGACACCGCCGGTCTGGGGGTGCTCGGCGAGGCCCTCGACGCCTATCGGGCGCCCGAGCCTCCCTTGGAGTCCGGGCCGGCTGCTGCGGCGGCGGGGGCGCACGCGATGATGGATCTGTCCGACGGCATCGCCAAGGATGCGGGGCGCATGGCGCGTTCGTCGAATGTGGTGATCGAACTCGACCGGGAGGCCCTCGTGAGGGAGGCCGCCCCTCTTGCGGAGCTCGGCGCCATCTGCGGGAAGGACCCGCTCGGATGGGTGCTTCGCGGGGGAGAGGATCACGGGATGCTCGCGGCCTTCGCCGCTGATGCGCGTCTGCCCGAGGGCTTCCGGCCGATCGGGCGGATCAGGGCCGTCGCCGAGGGCGAGGCGGCCGGGCTGCTCCTTGACGGAAGCGAAGTGACGGGCGGGTGGGACCACTTCCGCGCATCCTGGAAATGAGCGCGCCTGGAGCGGATAGGGAAGGACGACGCGGCCCGGAGGAATGATCCTCCGGGCCGCGTCTTGGCCGGATCGGTCCATCAATGGGACCGTGACGGGGACTCGCGAATCAGATCGCGCGGGTCACCTTGTCGGACTTCAGGCACTTGGTGCACACGTTGAGGCGCTTGGGCGTCCCATTGACCAGAGCGCGAACGCGCTGAATATTCGGATTCCAGCGGCGGTTGGTGCGAACGTGCGAGTGCGACACGCTCTTGCCGAAGCCGGGTCCCTTACCGCACACGTCACAAACGGCAGCCACGATGATCTCCTCGGTTTCCAGATTTCCTGCGACCCCGCGCTGACGCGGGATGCTCGCCACGCGATGGGGGCCACCGCAGGCAACTGTGACAGAGTACCGGATCGACGAGGGCTTCTCCAAGTCTTCCCGCGCCTTCGGACCTGTCGGATCGCCCACATGAGCGCAGTGGGCATTCGCGATGGGACGGGGATAATGGGGGAGTCGAGAAGAAGGAGTGGCCGTGACGATCGATGCTTCAACCCTCGCACGGGCGTTGGATGCCGCAGCCTGTGAGAGCTCAACCCTGTCGCGCTTCCTCGACGACCTCGACGGCTGGAACGGCTCCGACTGCGACACGGGCTCGAATGCGGCGCTCACTCTGGCCGCGATGGCCCGGACGGCAGCGCGCGTCAAGGGCTCGGCCTCCTTCGCCGAGGGGCTCGAAGCCGTGATCGCCGAGGGGCTGTCGTCAGCCTCCGGGCACATCGGTGTGCTCGTGACGGCTCTGCTCGCGTCCTGGGCGCACGAGCTCGGGGCCACCGAGCCCTCACCCGTCGCGGTGCGGCGGATGCTGAGGGCCGCTTTGACGGGGCCGATGCTGGAGGTCTCGCCCTCGCCCGCGATCGCGGCGTGCATGGCGACGGCCGGAGAAGCGGTTGCAGACCTGGGCGACACCTTGACGGGCACGCCCTACCTCGTGTCCTGGTATTCGATGTCGATTCAGGAGGGGCTGGTCGGGGCGACGGATGATCGCACGGGGCGGATCGATCCGGGCGCATCGGTGTTCGCGATCCTCTTCGCGTGCCTGGATGCGGCCGTCGGAGGGGACTCCTCGGTGCTCGAATCCCTGGCGAGGATGCTGTCCGAGCTCGCCGACGCGCAGGGCCGCGCTCCCAGCCCCGCGCCTCCCGCCCCCGAGCGGGCCTTCGCCGTGGACGTCCTGTGGCGCGCGACGCGCGAGGACGCCAAAGCGCATGTCGCCGCCCTCGCCGCGATGGGCGCGCGGGTGAGCCTGGTGGGCGTCGTGGATCCCTTCGGCGTCGGGACCTGGCGTCTCCACGCCGATACTTCGGCCCCCCTGGCGGTGCGCCCCAGGGGAGGGGCGCTCTTGCGCTTCCAAGTCGCCGACGCGCGGCCCGATGAAGAGCTCGGCGTCGACGAGCTGGATGATGAGATCCTCACGCACCGAGGGGTGCGCCTCCTGGAGCGCCGCCCGCTCAGGCGCGTCGAGCGCGCACGCGTGCTCGCCTGCACGAGGGCGCCGGGGCTCGTGGAGGACCTGGCCCGGACGGGCGCCTTGGTCCTGCTGAATCCCTCGGGCGAGGACGGTGCGGGCATCGCCGCCCTCGCGCGCGCCTCATCGACGAGGGCGACCCTGTTCGTCCCCTGCGACGAGGCCTCGGCCGCACTGGGCGGGGCGGTGTCCGAGGCGCTGAGCCGTCAGGGCGATGAGGAAGCGGCGGGGACACGGGTCATGGTGGCCGGGAGCCGCGATGACTTGAGCGCATTCCACGTCGCCCACGAGTGCGCGGGCTCATTCGTCCCCCAGCCGGGCGGCGCCGCCGTTCGCGATCAGATGTCCCAGATCCTCGCCGATTCCGCGCGATCCGCCCTTTCGGCGGTGCGCACTCAGCGGATCGACGGGGACACGGCGGGGATCGCGGCCGCGGTGTCGGCTCTCATGAGCCTCGAACCGAAGGCGTGGAGGCTCCTGCTGTGCCGTTCGGACGGCCCGGACCTCGTCGCCCTCGTGCGCCAGATCCTCGTTCACGAGGGCGGCGAGCGGTCGATGCCCGGCGGCGCGTACGGCGCGCGCCAGGCGATGCTCGACGAGCCCGTCGAGGGGCCGGACCTTGAAGTGATCGACGGGGGCCAGGATTCGGGGACCCTCTTGCAGGCGGTGGGGTGATGAACGCCCTCGATGCGCCCCTCAACCTGCGCCTGCCCGCCGCGACCGCCCGAAAGCTGGCGAAGGCGGGCATCGAAACGGTCGAGGATCTGCTGTTCAACGCGCCGCGCCGCTATTACCACTGGGGTGCGCTGACGCCGATGTCGCTGCTCCACGAGGGCGAGGACGTGACGATCCTCGCTCAGGTGGAGTCCGCGGCGCTCGTGCCGAACCGCTCGAGGCCGGGCGTCCGACTCGAGGTCCGTTTGACGGACGGGTCTTCGCGGATGAGCGCGACCTTCTTCGCCTCCTCGGAGCACAAGCTCGCTCCGCACGCGCGGCTCCTCGTCCCGGGAGCGTCCTTCCTCTTCGCGGGCAAGGTCGGTGCGTACCGGGGCGCGCTGTCCCTGGTGCATCCGAGCTTCGAGGGGATGGACGGCGATGCGGAGGCGGCGCGCGTGCAGACGGAGCGGCCGATTCCGATCTATGCGCAGACGAAGGGCGTGACCTCCTGGGTGGTGGGGCGCGCAGTCGGGATGCTCCTGGACTCCTTGGGGCCTGCTGAGGTGCCCGATCCCGTGCCGAAGGCGCTGCGCGCCTCCTGGAAGGCGCCCTCTCGCTTGGAGTCCTTGAGGATGCTGCACCGTCCGGGAAGCGATGAGGAGGCTCGGCTGGCGCGACGCGCTCTGGCGCTCGAGGAGGCCTTCCTCCTCGAGTGCGTGCTCGCGGGCCGTCGTTTCGGCGCCCAATCGCTCCTCGCGCCCTCGTGTCCGAGGGCGGGGGCGGTGGACGACTTCATCAAGGGCCTGCCCTTCACCCTGACCGCCTCGCAGGATTCGGCACTGGGGGAGATCCTGGAGGACATGGCCTCGACGCATCCGATGCAGCGCCTCCTCCAGGGGGACGTGGGCTCGGGGAAGACGGTTGTGGCGCTCGCGGCCCTGCTCGCGGCCGTCGATGCCGGGCATCAGGGGGCCCTGGTGGCGCCGACGGAGGTTCTCGCCACTCAGCACATGGCTTCGATGCGCTCACTGGTCGAGGGCGTCCTCGTCGACGGGGCCGAGGCGGATATCCGTCTGCTCACCGGGGCGACCCCATCGGCCGCGCGTCGGGAGATCAATGCGCTCATGGCCGAGGGCGCGCCCGTGATCGTGGTGGGCACGCACGCGCTGCTTCAAGAATCGGTGTCCTTCGCGGATCTGGGCGTGGTGGTCGTCGATGAGCAGCATCGCTTCGGCGTGGCTCAGCGCGATCGCCTCCGGACCTCCGCCGGGGGGCGGGCGGCGCACCAGCTCGTGATGACGGCGACCCCGATCCCCAGGACAGTCGCGATGACGGTCTTCGGGGATCTGGAGGAAACGCGCATGGAGGGGCTTCCCCCGGGGCGCAGGCCCGTCGAGACCTTCCTCGTCGACGTCGCGAATGCCCAGTGGATGGAGCGCTTGTGGGAGCGGGCGGGCGAGGAGATCGCCAAGGGGGGTCGCGTGTACGTCGTCTGTCCGAGGATCGACGAGGGCGATGAGATCGACGATGCGGATCCTGACGAGTCGGGGGTGCAGCGCCCGCCCCTGGCTTCCGTGAGCGCCGTCGCGCAGACTCTGCGGGGATCGGGCATCGTCGACGCCGGGGGGATCGCGGAGCTGACGGGGCGCACCTCCCAGGTGGACAAGGCCGCGATCATGGAGGCCTTCTCCAGCGGTGAGATGCCGCTGCTCGTGGCGACGACCGTCATCGAGGTCGGAGTCGACGTCCCCGAGGCGACGATGATGGTGATCCTCGACGCCCAGCAGTTCGGCATCTCTCAGTTGCACCAGTTGCGGGGGCGGGTCGGGCGTTCGGACCGGCCGAGCCTGTGCATGGCGGTGCACCGCCACGATCTCGGTCCGGGGACGATGGAGCGCCTCGAGGCCTTCGCGGCGACGACGAACGGATTCGAGCTCGCGGAGAAGGACCTCGAGCTGCGCCGCGAGGGCGATGTGCTGGGCGCCGATCAGTCGGGCGGGGGTTCTCATCTGAGGTTCTTGTCGGTCAGGCGCGATGCGGGGCTGATCCGGCGTGCGCGCACCGAGGCGATCCGCCTCATCGAGGCCGATCCCGGTCTCGTCGATCATCCCCTGCTGGCGGCCGAGCTCCGCCGGAGCGGGCGCAGCGACCTCGCGTGGATCTCGCGCTCCTAACGCTTAGAGTGTCGCCATGACCAGAATCGTCGCCGGCATCGCGAAGGGACGCGTGCTCAAGGTTCCGCCGAAGGGGACGCGACCGACCTCGGAGCGCGTGAGAGAGGCCCTCTTCTCGCGCCTCGAGCACATGGGGATGCTCGAGGGCGCCCACGTCCTTGACCTCTACGCGGGGACGGGGGCCCTCGGTCTTGAAGCGGCCTCGCGCGGTGCGGCGAGCGTGGAGCTCGTGGAGAAGGCGCCGGGCGCCGCGAGGATCCTTTCCGAGAACATTCGCGTGACGGGCCTTGCGGCCCGTGCAAGGCGCTCCTCGGTTGAGTCCTTCCTCGCGACGCGCGAGGGTCGGCCCCTCGTCGGCGAGGTCGATCTCGTCCTCGTCGATCCGCCCTACGACCTCCCCGAGGAGGAATTGGCTGAGGCGCTCGCCCTGCTGGGACCGTGGCTCGCCCCAGATGCCCTCGTCGTCGTGGAGCGCTCGACGCGTTCGCCGGAGCCGCAGTGGCCGGATTTCCTCGTCCTCGAGGATGAACGCCGATGGGGCGAGACGCTCGCCTGGTTCGCCGGGCCCGCGCCCGTCGAGGGACGCTGAGCCTTAGCGCCGCAGGCCTGTCGGAGCCTATGCTGTTCGCATGACAACAGCGCTCTTCGCGGGCTCTTTCGATCCGATCACCATCGGTCATGTCGATGTCGTGACGCGGGTTTTGGGCTTCGTTGATGAACTGGTGGTCGCCGTGGGGGTGAATCCGGCGAAGCGCTACCTCTTCGATCAGCCCCGGCGCATCGAGATGGTGGAACGGGCCCTGGAAGGCGTCGAGGGCGTGCGCGTCGTCGGCATGCCGGGCGCCCTGCTCGACTGCGCGCGAGAGACGGGCGCCGACATCATCGTCAAAGGCGCCCGCACCGCCGCAGATTTCGACTTCGAAGTCCCCCAATCCGTGGTGAACCGCGACATCGGGGGGATCGATACGGTTCTCATGCCCGCCCGTCCGGAGCTCTCGGTCGTCTCCTCCTCCATGGTGCGCGAGTTGATGGGGCTCGGATTGGACGTCTCCCGGTATGTTCCGACCGCGATCCTGCCCTTCTTGCGGAAGAATGGTTGACAAGCTGAGCCGCGGTGGCCGCGGAGAGTCGTAAGGGAGCTGAAGATGTCGAATCCTGAAGAGCCGGTCGGTTCCGACGCGACCTGGGAGGAGAACACCGTTTACGGTCCGTCGACGGTGATCGCCGCTCTCGATCAGATCGAGGCGCTCGTCGAGCAGGCGCGGGCGGTTCCTCTTTCGGCGTCGATCATGCTGAATCGTGCGGAGATCCTCGACCTGCTCGATCAGGCGCGCGAGGCGCTCCCGGAGGACCTCGTGGCAGCCGACGCGGTGGTCGCGGATGCGGACGCCGTCCTCGGGCGCGCCGACTCGGCCGCGGAGTCCACGATCGCCGAAGCGAACGCTCGTGCGCAGTCGACCGTCGAGCAGGCCGAGGACAAGGCCGCGCATCTCGTGAGAACGGCGAATGAACAGGCCGAGCGCACTGTGGCGAAGGCGAAGGAAGAGGCCGATACGACGATCGACCAGGCGCGCAAGGAGGCCGAGGCGATCCTCGTCGATGCGAATGCGCAGGCGGAGCGTCTGGTCGCTTCGGAGAACATCACGCGCATGGCGGAGGATCGCGGTCGCGAGATCGTGGGTGAGGCCCGACGTGAGGAGAAGCGCCTGCGCGAGGGCGCGGACGACTACGTCGAGAAGTCGCTCGCGGAGCTCTCCGGCCTGATCGCCGAGCTTCAGCGCAAGACGGAGGCCGGGCGGCGCACGCTCGCCGAGCGTCATGGCCAGGACCGTACGGACATCGGCTTGAGCGATGACTGATCCCGCGCTCGCCGTCTCCTTGCTGCCCCTGCCCGCGAAGATCGGATCGACGTACCACGTGGATCGCGTGTGGGTCGCTCCCGACGATCTCGGCACGCCTTCGATGGCGGTCCGGCCGTCCACTGAGCTCGCGCTCTCGGTGGATCTGACGAGCGTTGATTCCGGGGTCCTCGTATCGGTGGGGACATCCGTTGATCTCGTGGGCGAATGCGTGCGCTGCCTCGATCCCGTGAGCGCGCATCATGAGATCCGCGCCTGCGATGTCTACTTCGATTCGCCTCCCGAGGACGAGGATCCGGAGGCTGATGAAGTGCTGCTGATCGGCCCGCATGACTCGATCGATCTGGAGCCGCTGCTGCGCGATTCGATCGTCACCCTCGTCGAAGAGCGCCCTTTGTGCCGTCCGGATTGCCGCGGCCTGTGCCAGGGATGCGGTGTCAAGCTCGATGAGCTCCCCGAGGATCATCGTCATGATGTGATCGATCCGCGCTTGGCCTCCTTGGCCGCGCTTCTTCCGGATCCGGATATCGAGGCCGACTGAGGATGGCACGAGCGAAGCATCTTCCCGTTCCTCCGCGCACCGATCTTGAGGGCCTGATCGCTGCTTGGGGTGAGCAGATCGATCCGGAGTTGCTCGAGCGCGCCCTGACGCATCGCTCCTATGCGAATGAGGCCGGGGGCATCGCGAATAATGAGCGTCTGGAATTCCTCGGCGATGCGATTCTGTCGGTGGTCATCGCGGACCGCCTCTTCCACGATCATCCGGATTCCGCGGAGTCGGATCTGTCGAGAATGCGGGCGGCGACCGTCTCTCAGGAGCCCCTGGCGCGGGCGGCGCGCCGCATCGATCTGGGGTCCTTCATCCGTTTGGGCAAGGGGGAGTCCGCTTCGGGCGGCAGGGACAAGGACTCGATCCTTTCGGATACTTTCGAGGCCCTGATCGGGGCCACGTACCTCACGAGGGGGTTGGAGCCGACGCGCCGCGTGGTCCTCGCGAATCTGGAGTTCCTCCTCGCGCGGGCGTCATCGCGGAGCGCGCATCACGATTGGAAAACGATTCTCGTGGAGCGGGCGAACGAATTGTCCCTGGGTGAGGTCTCTTACGCCGTCGAAGGCGAAGGGCCGGACCACTGCCGGGTCTTCACCGCGAAGGCCTATGTGACTGGTCGGGATGAGCCGATCGGGCAGGGAAGGGCGTCCTCGAAGAAGCATGCGGAGAACGCCGCAGCCGAGGCCGGGGTGCGTCTCCTCGAGGGCGCGTAGGTCTCGTCCCCTCTGCTCCCTTCGCGCCGATCCCGAGCGGGACACGGCGGATCATTCACTCTGGGGGACCTTCGACCCGCTAGGATGGCGGGGTGAGTGAGAACGCCCTGTATTCGTCGCCCGTGCGAGTGATGATCGTCGATGACCATGAGATCGTGCGTCGCGGCATCGCCGAAATCGTTGATCGGGCCGATGAGCTCGAAGTCGTGGCCGAGGCCGGTACGGTTGAGGATGCTCTGCGCCGTGCGGATCTCGTGCGCCCGGATGTCATCCTCGTCGATCTCCAGCTGCCCGACGGTACGGGCATCGACATCATGAAGTCCTTGGCTCAGACGCATCCCGACATCCTCCCCATCGTTCTCACCTCTTTCGATGACGATGAGGCGCTCGCCGAGTCCCTCGAGGTGGGTGCGCGCGCCTATGTGCTCAAGACCGTGCGCGGAGCGGAGATCACGGACGTGGTGAAGGCCGTCGCTGCCGGTCGTGTCCTGCTCGATGAGCGCACTTTGACCCGTCGTCGTGCGGATCATGATGATCCGACTGCGGATCTGACCCCTTCGGAGCGCAAGGTTCTCGAGCTCATCGGCGATGGCCTGTCGAACCGTGAGATCGGTGAGAAGCTCGGTGTCGCTGAGAAGACCGTGAAGAACCACATCACTTCACTCCTGTCGAAGATGGGCCTTCAGCGCCGTACGCAGGTCGCGGCTTGGGTTGCCGGTCAGCGCGCCGCGGCTTGGCGCAATTAGAGCACGCCGCGCTTTCAGATCGAGCCCCGATTCGGACAGGAATCGGGGCTCGAATCGTGCGCGGCCTGAGGGGAGCCCTTCGCCATGCGCCCGGCGGATGCGGTCGGTGGCGGATGCTAGAGCGGAATCGCTGAAGGGCGCAGGCGTTCTCGCGGCGCGTTCCTGACACCTTGGATTTCCCTTCTTGGCGATTTCATGACATTTGCGAAATTGTTTCGTTTTGCTTTTGTTGGAAACTCAAGGGAAACCTGTTGAAAGCTTTTCCGGTATTCATGCGCGGTCTCGTCCGAGTGGACAAAAGGCCGTATTTCTGGGCCTTTTCCTCGATAACGTGACAGTGCCTTATCGATGTTCGATCGACACTGTGGTCGGTCGGCGAGGCACGTTTCGAAAGGTGCAAAGGTGAACCTCAAGAAATCCATCGTGGGAGGCCTGTCGGCGGCGGCGATCGCCTGCGCCGGCCTCGTCTCCCCGGCGGTTGCGGTGCCGGCGGCGGCGCCTCCCGACTCGTCCGCCCCGGTGATCGGTGTTCCTGCGGCAGTGCCGAATTCTCCGGTCAAGAAGATCTCCGATTGGCAGGATCTTCAGTTCGGCCTCTTCATGCACTGGGGCGTCTACTCGATGTTCGAGGGAAGCTTCAAGGGCGAGGTGCAGACCATCGGCTATCCCGAGCAGATCAAGGCCTGGAAGAAGATCTCGGACGAGGACTACCTCGCCGAGGCGAAGAAGATGAAGGCCGAGAAGTGGGATGCGGGCGCCGTGTGTCAGAAGGCCAAGGACACCGGCATGAAGTACGTGATGATCACGACGAAGCACCATGACGGCTTCGCCATGTGGGACACGAAGACGACGGACTTCAACGTGGTGAAGAAGACCGCCTTCGCCAAGGACCCGATGAAGCAGCTCGCCGACGAGTGCGGCAAGCGCGACATCAAACTCGCCTTCTACTTCTCGATCATCGACTGGACCCAGCACGAGGCCGAGCCCTACGGGAACCAGAATCCGATCACCGAGGAGATGATGACGAAGATCATCAAGCCTCAGATCGACGAGCTCATGACGAACTACGGCCCGATCGCCGAGTTCTGGTTCGACATGGGAGGCCCGACGCCGGATCAGTCGGCGCGCATGGCGAAGTGGGTGCACGACAAGCAGCCCGCGACGATGGTCAATTCCCGCGTCTGGAACGACAAGGGCGACTTCGAGGTCGGCGGTGACAACCACGTGCCGAGCGACTTCCGCGTCGGTCCCTGGGAGTCGATCCTCTCGATCTTCCCGAGCTGCTGGAGCTACTGCTCCGATGGACGGGCCGACCGCTCGGAGTCGAATATCGGCTACAAGGTCCGCAACCTCACCAGTGAACTCGTCACGACGATCTCGGGCGGGGGCCAGTTCGATCTCAACGTCGGCCCGAAGGGCGACGGCTCCTTCGACGACTTCGATGCGAAGGTGCTCGACGGAATCGGCGCCTGGATGAAGCGCCATCCCGATGCGATCACCGGGGCGAAGGCCACCTGGTTCCCCATCCCGAATTGGGGCCGCATCACCACGAAGGGCGATGATCTCTACTTCTTCCCGAGGAGCTGGACGGACGGTGACTCCCTCGTGCTCGAGGGCGTCGGGTCCAAGGCCACAGCCGTGACGATCGACGGCAAGGGAAGCCCCCTCGAATTCACCCAGGAGGGGACGACCCTCACCGTGAAGCTGGCGGGGGAGAAGCCGGACGAGGTCCTCCCCGTCATCAAAGTCTCCTTCGGTGAAGCCCCCCGGTACGTGTCGACTGCGACCGTCGAGCTCGAGAACGGTCTCGGGGTCGTGCCGGCCTCCGCGATCAAGGGCCTGAATTCCGCTAACTCCCGTTACGGCGCTGTCGCGCGCGATGCCTACATCGTGGATCGCTCCGGTAAGAGCTATGAGGATGTGCAGCTCACGCTCAAAGGCTCCTTCGACTCGGAGACCGAGTACAAGGTGACTTTCGGGGACAAGGAAATGGTGCTCTCCGGCGCCGATATCGCAGCGGGTCCCTTCGGGGACGGTCTGTCGCTTGCGCCCAATCAGGTGACGCGCGTGCGCATCGAGCTCGCGAATCCCTCCTACTACGCCAATGGCCTGGGCGTGCGCGACGCGGAGCTGACGGTCGAGGCCTTCGAGAAGAAGCTGTCCGAGGCCGCGCCGGCTTTCAGGACTCAGCCGCGTGACGCGGAGGTCGCCTCCGGAGCGAAGGCCTTCTTCTCGGCCGCCGCTGCATCGAGGCCCGCCGCGACCTACCAGTGGTACCGGATCGCCCCGGGTGCTCAGGACGGCGTCGCTCTCGAGGGCGAAACTGCTTCGCGTCTGTCCTTCACTGCTGCGCTGACCGACAACGGAGCGCGCTACTACGTGGTGGCGACGAACTCCGTGGGGTCGACGACCTCGGAGATCGCAACCCTCACCGTCTTCGAGAAGTCGGCGAATCTCGCCCTCGACAAGCCCTCGACCCAGTCCTCGACCGCGTGGGGCGGCGTCCCCTCGCGCGCGAACGACGGTAACACTGATGGCGTCTTCGACAACAAGTCCGTTTCCCACACGGACTTCGATCAGGTGGCCTGGTGGCAGGTGGACCTCACCGAGGAGTTCGCGCTGAAGACCGTCGACGTGTGGAATCGCTCTTCCCAGGACAAGTGCTCCTACACGAGCTGCGATCAGCGTCTGAAGGACTTCTGGGTGCTCGCCTCGAAGGAGGAGCTCGCCTCTGACTTCAACCCTGCGGCGGGTGAGATTCCCGAGGGCGTGAAGGCCGTGAAGGTCGAGGGCGTCGGTGGATTCCCGTCCACGGTCGCTCTTGATGGAGCCGAAGCGCGCTTCGTCCGCGTCGTGCTTCCCGGCCCCTATGCTCAGCTGGCTCTGGCTGAGGTGGAGGTCTTCGGTGATCCGATCGTGAAGAGCGTGGCTCCGACGATCTCCCCGATTGCGGTGGATTCCGAAGACATGAGCGATGTCGAGATGGCCGGTGACGGTCAGTCCCGGACGGTGACCGCCCCTGCGGGCAAGATCCTCGATCTCAAGGCCACGGTCACAGGCACCCCGGATCCGGAACTCCAGTGGTGGAAGAAGCCTGCCGGCACCGGGGAATGGGAAGCGATCGCCGAGGAGAAGGGCCCCGACTTCTCCCTCTCCTTCGACGAGTCGACGGATGGTGCTCAGTTCATGCTGAAGGCGACGAATTCGGCGGGTGTTGCGGAGTCGGGTCTCATCGTGGTGAAGGTGAAGGCGGCTGATCCGAAGCCGAACCCGGATCCTGAGCCGAAGCCGAACCCGGACCCCGAGCCGAAGCCGAACCCGGACCCCGAGCCGAAGCCGACTCCGGATCCTGAGCCGAAGCCGACTCCGGATCCTGCTGAGCCTGTGTTGAGCGTTGTTGTGGACAAGGCGTCGGTTGTCGCGGGTGACGAGGTCACTGTTTCGGGTTCGGGTTTTGTTCCCGGTGTTGAGGTTGAGGCTGTGTTGCATTCGGATCCGGTGAAGATCGGGTCGAAGCCTGCGGGTGCTGATGGCAAGGTGTCCTTCACCTTCACGGTGCCGAAGGATTTGGCTCCTGGTGCTCACAAGG